>JAUIHJ010000366.1 GCA_030432015.1 bacterium | reverse complement strand
CGCAGGAAGTCGGCCAGCTTGTCTGGGTCGGTCGGCGGCGGGCTTTGCAGCGGTGCGAAGAAGGGGAGCGGATTATCATCGAACTGCAGTAGAATCTGCTGGAGCTTGAGGTAATCGGCGACGTTTGCAAATGCGAATTGCGGTGTGTTGATCATCAGGAAGTCTTGCGACTTCCGGCAGAAATCACCGTAGAGCACTTTGCCGGCGACGTGTTGGATCTTGATCGCCATGCCGCGACTTCCGTTCTCCCCGTCTCGCAGGTCGTTGCGCACCAGCGTGTCGGCATTCGAATATCGAATGACCGCGTCGTAGCATGCTCCCGGTTTGCGGAAGAGGCCGACTCGCAGGCTCTGGTCCAGATCGTCAAGGATTTTGAATTTTGCGTCGACGCATCCGTGCGACTTGGGATGCACGCCCCTTAGGACTTGGGCTGGCTGAGGGTAGCGTTTCTCAAGCAACTTCCTCGTCAACTCGGCAACCTCTTGAATCTGCCGTTCCTCGGCGGCCGGATCGGGAATGCTTTCGAAAGGGCTGTTGTGCTGTGACGTGACGGCCATGGCGCCCACTCCGTTTCGCAGGGGAGAGAATTGCAAACCGTGCCCTTTGGTCGGGCACCCTGGTGGTGCAGTTTATCAGAGTCGCGAGGCCACTGCGAAATGATCGAGTTGGCTGGACGTTGCCGGGAAGTGATTCAGGGGGGGAACCTCCGTGTCCGCGAGGGGAATGAGCAGGCTGTCGCAGCAAGGTTGGAGTGGGCGGTGTGAGTGGGCGGTGTGAGTGGGCGGTGGTTGCGATAAACGACGCTAGGGCGTTAAGGGAGCGAAGCGGGCAACGAGCGTGGCAGCCACTCTTGAGACATGTCTGCCGACACCGTCACACGTCGTTGGGTGGCCCCAACGCGTTGGGTGCCCCTGGTTCTTGTTCGACTCGGTTGGCATCACTTGTTCGGCGAAGGTCTCTGACCTCGTCGGAACGTCTGACCGCAGGTCTCCCAAGATCACGAAAATTCTCCGGCAGCCCGCATTTCTCACACACCCATCGGGTAACCGGCGTGATGGGAAAAAAAGACGAAAGCGACAGCCAACTCTTGAGACACCGCTCGTCCAGACGTCAGCAGATGGGTGTCCCCGACTCGCCTCCCCGACTCGCCCCCGCAATTTGCGTTTACCGGTTTGGCTGATTTCTTTCAGAAGTAAAACACCATCGGTGCCGCTGAAGTTCACCTCGGCTATGGATTCTGCCGAAACGGTCTCCGCGATTTTGATCCGCCATGCGTCCGAGAAGTTGCCCGTACTATGCCGCAGGGTCGCTATAACCGTTGCAAACGCACGCTAACACCTACGCCGCAAGACTCACAGAATGTTCGTAGCCATCCCGGCGCCGGAGTTGATGGTGGCCAACAAGGCGTTTTCCTTGAGAGAATTCTGCATGTCTTGTCGATAAAACCGTTGAATATGACTCGATCCTCTCCCTCGATCTATTTGCGCGACATCCCACGGAGGGACGACAATGGTCCGAATCGTCTTACTGCTTTTCTTCGTCACTACATCGTTAGTCAACATCTGCAGCGGGCAGGACCAATTCGACGTAGTCGCAAACCACGTGGTTACATCACGTTTCGACCGGGGCACAATGCCTGTTTTACAGGAGGCTTTCGCGTCGGACGAAACGCTGTTTCCGACCGACTACCCTGCGTGGACTGACATGGGTGAATTCGACCAAGTTCAGCTATGGGACCGCGACGGTTTTGTCGTGAGAGGTCAAGACGCCGATGATTCATCCAGCAGCAGCGGTGGTCAATCGAGCGGCGATGGTGGGGGGGACTTGACGAGTAAGGCGAACGATCCAACCGCGGCTCTGATTTCATTCAACATCCAGAACTTTTTTACCACCGACTCGTATGAAGCCACGGGCCACGGATACAATCTGAACCTGCTGCCGGTCATTCCGATCCAGAAGAGCATGTTCGGATTCGACCGCTTCATCACGCGTCCGTCCATACCGATCTACGGTCCGTCCGTTGATCCGGTTGGCTCAGTGGACGCGGCGAGTGGCCTGGGTGACATCTTCGTCACGAATCTCTTTGTCAAGGAGGAATGCTGGGGGACTTGGGGGTTCGGCCCATCCATCAATTTTCCGACGGCGACCGATCCTGCACTCGGTTCGCGCGAATGGCAAATTGCACCTTCGGCAGTCGTGATCAGGCCATCAGCAGACAAGAAGTGGCTTGTCGGCGGTCTTGTGATTGCCCCGTTTTCGCTGCAGAGTGAAGCCAAGTCGATTTCATTTCAGCCCATCGTCGTACGGTTCTTACCAAACGACTGGTACGTGGGAAATGGGTTTCAGGTTTGGAACTGGCAGACCGATACCGGCAATTTTGCCATGCCACTCACGTTCAAAGTTGGACGCGTCTTCAAACAGGCGAAGCCGTATCCACTCAATATCTCGATGCAGGCCGGTTACACGCCGGAGGACTGGCATCAAGGTCCGGCGGCCAAGTGGCAGTTCCTGTTCACTGTCACCTCGCTCATTCCGTAAGCCCGACGCGCAGCTTCCGTTCTCAGTCGCTTAACCTGCAACTAGCGGCACGGCCAAAGGGGAGGCTAAAGGGGACAGCCAACTTTTGAGCAGGCTAAAGGGGACAGCCAACTTTTGAGGCACCTCTGGTGACCAAAGGGGACAGCCAACTTTTGAGTGAGGCAAGAGTGGACAGCCAACTTTTGAGGCTCCTCTGGTTCCGACGTCAGTTGCTGGCTGTCCCCGACTCGGTCTGCTCCTGTTCGGCGAAGGTCTCTGACCTCGTCGGAACGTCCGACCGCGGGTCTCCCAAGATCACGAAAATTCTCCGCTAGCCCGCATTTCTCACGCACCCGGCGGATAAGCGGCGTGGCCAAAGGGGACAGCCAACTTTTGAGGCACCTCTGGTTCAAACGCCAGTTGTTGGGTGGCCCCCGACTCGTTGTTGTTGGGTGGCCCCGACTCGCCCTCCCAGTTGTTGGGTGGCCCCCGACTCGAGTTGCGACTCGAGCCGCCCCCGACTCAAGCTTTTTGCTCGCTCTTGCCTGGCCTACGCCAATGCTCTGGATTCAGTGACAGCACGACGCGGCCTGGGGGCGACGGTCGGGATGTGGCTGCCTATCTCAGTGCGCTTCGTTGCTTGCTACGCGAGCGGCAACGGCTTGGCGCCACCGACTCGCGAAGATGGCCGCGGCGCACGTGGGACGAACGACCTGGTGCGGTCGAGTCGTCCGCCAGCGCCGCGGCGAAAGCGGGATGCCGCGCTTGGCTTGTCAGGGCGATGCTTGGTGATCACGTCGAGCCTCGACGAACCACCGGCATCGGCAGATGCGGGGAAAGGCTGAGCTGCCAGTAAGCATGCTACGGTGATCGCGTAGAACGCAACTTTCGTTGCCAGACGCAACAGCCGCCGTCGCGACCGCTTGGTGGGTGAGGGGCAGTCGGGGCTGCAGGTGCGATCAACTTGCGGCATGGGAACTCTCACTGGAGTGTGCTCGGGTTGCGGGTCAGCCGCCGCGCCCGCTGGCAGTGACGCACTGAAATGCAACGGCGAGGCATGACAGCGGTCGCTTCGCCGGTGGCGGCAAGTCGGCGATGCCGATCCACACGCGGCGGCACGTCGCTTGTCGGGGCTGGTCCCAAATCGAAACTCCGAATCGACACTTGATTCGGCAATAGGTGCTTTCGTCACGATGTTCGTCGCAGCCAGCACAAATCCTGGGTCCATTCGAGATGCGTTACGCGGTACACCCCGTAGAATCGGCATAATCGGCGCAAACCGCCTTACGCCCTGCTGAGCGCCAACCGCAAGCCGACGCCGACCAGCATCAGGCCCGCCACAATCCGCAAGCCGCGTCCCAGGCGAGGTGCGTCACGGAGTCGCGTCGCCGTGCCTGCCGCGACGAAGACGATCGTTACCAGCACTACGCTGGCGATCAGGGCATGGGTCAGGCCGATTACGAAGATCTGTCCAGGCACCCATCCGACCGCCGGGTCGGTGAACTGTGGCAGCAGCGCGAGCATCACCAGTGCCACCTTGGGATTGAGCAAATTCACAAGCACGCCATGACCAAAGACGCGCCACATCGATGCGACGGACGGTTCGTTCGCCTCGCCAGGGCTCCTGGGATGATGGGTTACCGCAGGTTGCCACATCGTGCGGATGCCGAGATAGAGCAAATAAAAAGCACCTAGCCATTTGACGGTGACGTAGACCGGTGTCGAGTAACTGAGAACGGCGGACAGCCCCAGGGCGACGGCCAGGACGTGGCAGATGATGCCGGTGGCATTGCCCAGAACGGCCATCAAGCCAGCTCGATGATGACGGCTAACGGTCGTCGAAATGACGTAGATCCAACTGGGGCCGGGGACCAACGCCAGCGCCAGGCTGACCGCAGCAAAGCCGAGGAATTGCCCGAAATGCACTCAATTCTTCTCCTGATCAGGAAGCATGTTGCCCGGTCTGAACCGCCACGGCTCCCCTAGTCTAAATGAATGGTCGTGATTCTGCGCCGCACGCCACGCCATCTGAACAGGCGGCTTTCACGCCGAAAACCAGCTGAAATCCCCCATCTCGAGGGGTCGCGGAGGGTCGTGCCGTTCCCCTGATCGCTGTCCTGCTGGCGGGCGGTAGCTGGTCGCAGTTTTGCCGAAAGCGCGGGGGATCGAGCGGAGAATCGTGGCAATGCGAGCGTCGCGGCGACTCGGTTGCCATCGGCAAGCCGCTCGACGTCGCGAGGGTCTGCTTTTGCGCATTGTTTGACGATTTGTAACTACCAACGATAATAGGTAGTTACGCAAAATCCGAATGACCGTTCTGGAAGCTAGGGTGGATCGCTTGACGCGGCGGATCGCTTTGCCCAGCGTTGCGGTCTTGATTCGATCTTACTGCCAGCACGGACATCTAATCACAAGGACGCTCGCTGATGCGACTGCCCGGATGGCCAAGACGAAATCCCGTTCGCCGAAAACGACGCCAGGACGCTGCGCGTGAGCGATTGATGGAACCGGTTCGGCTTTCCCTGCGGCGCCTTGAGGAACGACGTGTGCTCGACGCCACGGCCGTGTTTTCCAGTGTTGGCGAACTCAGTTTGCAGTTAACGGGCGCCGACAGCGGGGCCACCGTCAGTACGCAGAATGGCAATCTCTTCATTACCGACGCCAACGATGCCGTCGTCGACATTCGAAACGAGAGTGGCATCCCGATCGACGTCCGACCTGGCGACGTGCAAGCGGTTTCTGTCCGAGGTGACGCCGCGGCGGGCCAGCGAGTGCAGTTCGATGTTGCGCTCTCGCCTGTTGACGGAGTAAAGGTTGATGCATCACTTGAAACGCTTCAACTCGGTGAAGACGTGACGTCCAATGCGGACCTCGAATTCGGCGCCGATATCGTCCTGACCAATGACGTCACGCTGACGGGAACGAATGTTGTCTTTGCCGGTCGAGTGGACGATGACGGAGACAACGCGACCGGTTCAGCGTTAACGGTCAATGCGACTGCAGCGACGCGTTTCAACTCCGCGGTCGGCGGCCAGCGTCCGATTGATCGGCTGTTCACCGACGCAGCAGGCATTACGCAGATCGCTGCGGACATGTCCGCCAGCGGCGGGACGCTGGTGTTTAATGATCCGGTGCAATTAATGGCGAACGTATCGCTCAGCGACGACGGGCCGACCGGGATTTTTTTCGAAAGCACCGTGGACGGACCATTTGCACTGGATTTGAACGCGAATCAGGGCCGCATCGCGTTTGGTGGCAACGTCGGAGGCAGTGTGGCCTTGAATGGGTTGTCGGTATTAGATGCGGGGAACGGCGTTTCGTTTGGCGAAAATGCGGGGATCGATCAAATTCGCAGCACGGGGCCGATCGATTTGGGGGTCGGTTCAAATGTGCTCGGCGGCGTCGTTTTCAATGCGGGCGACGGCAACACACTGGTGATAAATACCACGGGCGACCAGGTTCGTATGAACGGGCAGGTGACGCTCGACAGCCACGTCCAGATCGACACCGGCTCGAACGCCGGCGCTGTGATCTTCACTGTCGATGCGCCGATCGATAGCCAGGCGAATGAGCGGAACGACCTGATCCTTAATGCCGGTCGCGGCGGCGTGTTTTTTAATGCGAACCTTGGTGCGGCCACGCCGCTCGGGCGGTTGCACATCGTCCAGGCCGACGCGGGGGTGACGTTCGGGGAGGCGGACAGCCGAACGGGTGACGGCGGTCGTGGGCCGGTTGAGCTGATTCGCGCCGCAGGTGGAGTTGATGTCGGAGTTGGCAGCAAACGGATTCTGGGCTCGGGCGTGGTCCTTAATGGAGGCGCTGGCACTCTGGCCGTGGAAACGACTGGCACGGACCTGCGGATCAACGGGCGACTAACGCTGGCGTCGAGCGTCTCGCTGGCAACCGGTTCGGGTGCAGGTGACTTGGTTTTTACCAACGACACGCCGATCGTGAGTGCCGCGAACGAAGGGAACAATCTGCGGCTGAATGCCGGCGGTGGTACCGTTCGTTTCAACGAAGAGATCGGTGATGCAGGCTTGGGGGACGAGGCGATGCTTGGCGCATTGACCGTCGTCCGTGCCGATGGCGGCGTGCTGTTCGGTGAAGCGATAACCGAGATTCCGGGGACCGGTGGGGTCGGCCCAGTTGACGTTGTGCGTCTGATGGGACCACTTGATGTCGGTGTCGGTTCGACGGTGGTCGACGGGGCCGGCATTGTGTTTACGGGAGGCGCGGTCGGTGGGCTCACGATTTCGACCGTCGATCGCGACATCCGTTTCAATGGCCGCGTGACGTTGGCCAATCATGCGCGGTTGGAAACGGGCGACGGGGGCGGTGATATCACGTTCACACACGACGCATCGGTCGATTCTGCCACTGGGCGAATCAGCGACCTGTTGCTTGACGCGGGAACTGGTCGAGTCGCTTTCAATCAGGATCTCGGTGCAACCGCGTCGCTGGGTAGTCTGATTGTCACTCGGGCCGGTAGTGGCGTATCGTTCGGCGGCGCATCCGCAGGGGTGCTCGATTCCGGCGGTTCCGGGCCGGTTAACATCGTCCGTGCCGGGCGTGGCATCGACATTGGGAGCGGGGCCAATGTGATCGGAGGGGCGGGCATCGACGTCAATGGTGGCTCGATTACGGTCACGTTGACGACCGACAGCCAGGACATTCGGCTCAACGGGGCTGTGAATCTGCAGAGTGACGCACGTTTCGAAACGGGGGCCGGGGGCGGCAACGTGGTCTTTACCAGCGGTTCGCCGATTGACAGCAGCGATGGACCCGAATCGGGGACGAACGTCGAGCGAAACAGTGTGACGCTGGCGGCCGGACGTGGGCAGGTCGTGTTCAACTCGAACCTCGGCGAATCGCAACGCCTCAATCAGCTCGTTGTCGAGAGTGCTGCGGGGGGTGTTATTTTCGGTGGCGGGGACCTGGCGACCACAGGCGGTGTCGGCCCCGTTTCACTGGTGGCGACCGACGGCAGCATCGACCTGGGGGCTGGCAACTCGGCCAACAACGTCATCACGGCGGGGATTGTATTCAACGCCGGTGCCGAAGGGACGCCACCGCTGACCCTGTTGACCAGCGGCGATGACATTCGCTTCAACGGGCCAGTGACCATTGCCTCGGACTTGGCGATTGCAACGAACGGCGGCGATCTGCGGTTTACAGACGCCGCGGCGGCAGAGAGCCAAGCGGGTGAAGCCAACAATCTCAAGATTGACCTGGCGACTGGCGACGGCTTCTTTGCAGCGACGATCGGCGATACCAATTCACTCGGTCAACTGCAGCTCGAGTCCGCCAGGAACATCACGTTTGAACAAGCGATCTCCGCGGCAAGTTTCGCACAACATGCCGGTACAGGTACGACGGTCTTCAACGGCGCGATGGAGACGACCGGGGCGGCAGGAATCGCGCTGACTGGGACCAACGTAACGTTGAATGCTCCTCTCAAGACCGTTGGGGAGGGGGCGGTCACAATCGCGCAGGCGGGACTCTTGCGAATCAGTGACCGCGCGAATATGCAACTGGATGGCGCGTTTGCCCAGGCCGGAGGCAACGTCGAGACCGCCGCCGACATTTTCACCAGCGGTGACGCCATCACGTTTGGTGGCGCGGTGACCCTCACCGGCGGACCATCGTCCACAGTTCATTGGGATACGACGGCGGCTGGAAATCCAGGCGGTGCGGCGGTGTCGGTCGCTTTG
>JAUIHJ010000365.1 GCA_030432015.1 bacterium | reverse complement strand
AATTCGGACTTGCGAAGCTCATGGCGTTCATCGATCGATCTTGTTCAATTCCTCGCCAATTCCGAGGTACCCGACCTTTTCCATTCGATCAATGAGTTCCAGACAATGCGACTTGATTATGTTATCCGTTGTCTGCTCATATTGCCGGACCACCAGCGTTGATATGCCATGTGCAACCATTGAGCCGTGGTAGGCGATGTGCGTGCCCTCCTCACCGAGCAATTCGAGAATCCGCTCGGCTGCCTGGCAAATAATGTGTGGGAGTTCGACGTTAGATTTCTCAAGAGCGCGAAGGAGCCGATCCGTCTCGTCCCCAAAGCATCTGCTCTCGATGAAGCGGCCAATGAAGTCTCTTAACTGAAGAAGTCGTTCGCCGGACATGTGAAAAAAAGCACGCGACACTTCTTGCCGAACAGACTCAGCTTCATCACTGAAGAACTCTTCCAAAAACTCCGCACACTTATCCCCGACGACTTCATTCGAGAGGTTTTTCGCGTACACGCCTGCCGCCGCGTTCCGCATCGTTTCGCTGCCGGACCGAATGTTCGACGCGTCGTCTCCGACATCGATGTCGCCTAGTTCAGCGAGGATTGTCTGCCGAGCGGCATTCTCGACTGCATCGGTATTGTTGCAGTTCAGCGCGAGCCGAAGCAAATCTCGCAGTTGTTCGTAGTGCGTATAAACCGCATAGTGGACGAATCGATCGAACGGGTGAGTTGCACAGATATTTTCAGAGCTTCCGCACGCTTCTAGAAACAAGTCAACCGCCAGGTCGCGTGAGAAGTTGAGCAGTGGCAAGAATGCATCGATCGCGCAAGCCCGAACGGAAGCGACGGGATCTCTTGAAAGCGAAGCCAGTGCGGGGCGTAGTGCATCAAGTCGCGAGTGGTCATCATAGAGCAGCGATCCAATTGCCTCAGCAGCTTGACCACGTACGCAATTGATCCCATGATGATGCAAATCCTCTTTGCCGCCTTCGTAACGGCGCCAAGAGTCAGGATTCGGATCTGGGTCGTTTGTCGCGTAGAACGACACGATTTCCAGCACGCTTCGCGGGAGCTGGCGATCTGACAGCGTTCTGATACAGCCAACGATTGCAGTTCCACAGGGCCTGTCTGGCAAAGCGTGTAAGCGGTCAACAACGTCTAGAAACGTGTCAGTTGCCGTCGCTTCGATGATTTTCTGATCTTCTTCCTTTTCTTCTTTGCTCAGGTTCGTGTACCTACTATACAGCCCGTCGAGAATGGCCGAGAAATATATTGGATCTGCGCCATCAGGCATCCGTGTGACCAATAAGGCAAATCGATCTCGATCCGCTCTCGCGAATTCAGCAAGCAATCGTGAAAGTTCGACCGGCCCGCCCTTGAATCGTTCAGTCGAGCCGTCGTATTTCTGCATGGCCGAGATCCACTGTTCGTCGGTCATGATTTCAGCTGTTTCCTGTGGAATCGGTGATCCAACATACTTCACTAGGCCTGCCTTGTCTTCCTCGACGATTGCGTCTGTCAGATCGGGGAATTTCCTCTCGAGTTCTTCAATTCGCAAACCTGTTTGTTTTGAGATTCTCGATTTGTCGAGTGATCGCAGCACCAGCAATTCGGCATAGCCACGCCACCTCGGCGTTTGCTTCTCGTACTCATTGCAGTAGCCAATGATCTTCGCCTCCATTTGTTCAAACAATTCGTCTGAGCAGTGTGGTGAGATTGCTTGCATAGCGTTTCGACTAATCGCGCTCTCGCCCGTGCCTTCACTGTCCCCAGACCAACTCCCATAGCCGATGTTGAAGCGTCGTTGGTCCTCAATCAAGTATGCGGCGCATTCATTGGCGAACTCCTCCGGGTTTTTTGCCCAAGATCTAAGGAGCAAGTACCCGAACGTCTGGTGTGGATGAGGCGTCATCGCCGATGCGTGCTGTCGAAACAACTCGACGTTGTCCGTTGCAAGTTGCTGCAGTGACTGCCGCAGGTAAAGCAACACGGCATCATCGATGTCAAATGGTTCACCGTGATTCGAGAGATAGGGCCATGCGCGATTGCGCACCTCGTCTGCCTGGAGATCTTCGGTTCCGCGAACCGTCGCAACGACACGCGGGAGCATTTGTTCGACGAAGTACTCGGGATCATCGCTGGCGGCCTTACCAACCATCAGCGAGCCCGTATGCGAATGATTCTGCCCGCACTTGTCGAGAAAGTTCCACGATTCCCCGTCGTCGAACTGATCGACGGCCCGGTCAAACCACGTAGCCAAGACATCAATGACGAATTTGGGAGATTCTTTCTCGGCATCATGATGCTGACTCCAGAAGTCGCTGCCGCCAATCTCACTCTTGTACTCGTCGTAGGCTCCGCGCGCAATGAGGTCGAGGTATGTCGCTGCCATCTCACTACTCTTGTGCGCCTTTCCCCACGACATGATCCGCAGGATTCGCTGACGCCAATCGTTGTCATCACGCTCCGCATACGGAGCGATCAACTCAGCAATGCGCGTAGATCTGCTGTCGTGGAGACCACGCGATTCCAGATACCAAATGGCAGCGTTATTGAAGCGAGCATCGTCGGATGCGAGCCAATTCTCGAAAACACCAAGGGAGTCCAGCAAATCGAACCAACCTACGTGATCGCGGAGCGCTGGAGACACGTACCGCGAGAGGTCGCCGTCGAGTATGTGTGGTTCGGCAACTGCCCACTCCTCCGCTGTCGGCTCGTAAATTCGATTGAATCCTGAGGCCACCATGCGTTTTATGTGAAAGCGGACGTTCGGCGACTGGAGGACGTCACGAAGATCTGCGATGTACTGCTTGGAGTCATTCTCTCTGCGAAAAGCGAGGATTTGGCGAACTTGGGCTCGTCGGAAAAGATGTTGTTCTGTTGATTCGAGGAACTCGACGACACCACGCCCGGACGCACAAAATCGTCTTGCGTATGCGTAGTCAAAGAACGACTCGTGAAAGAAACGGTACTGCTGACTATTCTGAACTTCGACAAGGACATGCTCAGAGGCCATCGCCTTCGCGTCGTCTTCCCAGTCGTCGGTGACAACCTTGGGGGCAAACAACACTTGTTGCTCGCTCATCATTTGGGTCAGTGCGTCAATGACTTGATTCCAGTGCGCATCGCGTCCAAGGTACTTCCGTAGATTCTGGCGCTTGCGCTCCCAGTAGCGATCGTACAATTCGCCAACTGATGTGAAATTGCTTGAGGGATCCCCTTGCAAGAACAGGAGTAAGTGAAACGGAACTCCCAAAATCTCAATCTGCTTGTCGTTGGGCTTGAACTCGCAATGTCCAGCTGAATCGAGCGATGCCTGAATGTCGACCTCGCTCAATTTGTCCAGCGTATACTTCGAGAATCCGGATGTCGTGTCGCCCAAACTGCGTAAGCGATGGTCATGATTCAGGTCAAAATCCCGGCAGGCCAGAATCATTTTCATATTTGGGTACGACCGAACCTCGTCACATAATTCGCGAAACACTTCCCACATGCGAGGATTGCGCCCGGAAACAAGGCTCATCGCATCCAACTGGTCAACGACGAGCACGCAAGAAGCGTTGTCAGCGATTCCAGCAAGGACGACCGCAGGTGAAGCCGGGAGATCGAGTTGTTCACCAAGTTGTCGCGAGGTGTTGCAAAGTTCGATCGAGTCCATTCGCAGACACAGAAAAGGCGTGCCGTCGTTTGTTAGACGAGAAAGGCACTGCGCTAGCACGCAACTCTTACCAAACCCTCCTGGTGCTACCAGCAGAGCTCCGCGCGATGAAGAGTCATCTAGATTCTCGATGACTTTGGTAGAAACCTCCCGAGCAATGTGAGCTGAATTGATGAGCTCGGTTTCAGTAACGGACAGGTAGCGAAAGTTGACCGACTTAACGGCATCCACTACGGTTGTGTCGGTTTTCCAGTCCCGAACTCCGATCTTCTGTTTCGCAATGAACGAACGGACGTAGTCGGTATCAATCCTTGGTCCAAGATTGCTCAGAGCGAACTCGGCAAGCATTCTCCGGACATCGTCTGATCTCAGAGGAGAACGATCCGTGCGGTAGAAGAGTTCGTCAATTCGTCGGTCAACACTTCGCACGAGGTCATTATGTCCGCGAGGAATGACTTCCAAAGCCTTTAAAGCCGCGAGAGCAAGCTCATGGTCGCCGTTGCAAAGCGGTACGATGCGAGTATCGAATTCGGTTAGCAGCTTCGGCGAGAGGGCAGTACTGAATTCTCCGACAGATCTTGGTGTATCCGCTCGTTCCGATAGTTCGCGAAGTTCGTTTGCTCCGGTTGATGAAATGATGCGCAACTCGGCGTCGGGGTATTGATTGCGTTTATCAAACAGGTCTCCGAGAATGCTCCGATTAGTGGATTTGTGCTCTCGACACAGGTCGGCAACCGACCAATTACCGCCCTGTTTCTGCCGCTTGACCGAGTGGAACTGCAAACAGCCGTCAAGATTTTCAAGATGAAACTCAACACCACGAGAATCCTCGCCGAACGCCTCAAGGGTTATCGACTTGAATGTTCCAAGAAACACGTCGATCAACGCATCAACAGTCCAAAGGGATTCGAACTGATTCCCAAACTTGTCAGATTCACCACCGGGACGAGGCATCGCAGATTTCCGCAAGGCGCAGTGCAAGTCAAACGAAATCACTTGCGATTATATCCCAGACATGAAGTCCCGCAAAAGAGGGGGTGAAGAAATTCAGTCGAGGCACTTGCCGTTGCGCGCTCAGGAGGGCGTGACATGTGCTTGCAACTGACGAGATCGAAGCGAGTTGGCGCTTTGTAACGGTGGACGGGTGCGGGAATTTCGCCACATTCAGAGTCGTTGCCTCCCTGCGAGCAATCTGATGGCGGCATCATGGCGCCGCTCAAATCAGTTGACATTGGCGGTCAGCGCTGGCATGGTTCGGAAGAATCAAGCTCACGCGCGAGGACGCATGCCGGCCAAGGTGATTTCTGCATTCAACGAGAAAGGAGGCGTCGGCAAGACGACGCTCCTCTTTCACGTGGCCGGAGAGTTTGCTCGGCGGGGCCTCAAGGTGCTGTTGATCGATCACGAACCGCAGCACTCGCTCTCTAACAACCTGCTCGGCTTGGCGACAATTCGCCAACTTCACTCCAATGAGACGATTGCTGCGATCTACGATGACGCCTGCGAGGTGCCATCCAGCCGGCTGATTCATTCGACGGCTTTCCGCCAGATTTCGATCGTCCCGAGCTGCGACGCCCTGAAACCGTACAACGACGCGCGCCCGGAGGAAGCCGGCGCGAAACAGGTCGCGCTCCGCGAGTTCATCGGGGACGTCAAGCCGCAATTCGACATCATTCTGATCGATTGCCCCAGCAACCTCGCTCTCTGCACGTGGGCGTCGCTGACGGCCTCGGATGCTGCGTATTCACCGACGCTCCCTGAGGATTTTGGAGCACAAGGAACGACGTCCGTGCGAGCGATGGTGGATGCCGTCATGTCTGCCACCAATCCGAACCTGCGTTTTCTCGGCTTCGTGTTGAACATGGTCGACCGACGTCTGTCGATCCACAAGGCGTATGAGCGGTCGCTACGCGAGCACTACGGCCATCGCGTGTTTTCCACGAGCGTTCCCCACCGTGTCGACTTCAAGGAGGGTGTGGCGGCTCGAAAGCCGATCGCCTTCTACAAGCCCAACTCGCCGGCGGCGCAGTGTATTGCCGACCTGGTGGATGAGCTGACCGACCGGATGGCGGACTGTCTTGCTCGACCGCCTCAACTTCAGAATGAGGACTCCACCTCCGCCTTTCAACCACGGTCACGGTGCGAGGCGAGATGAGCAGTAAGGTCGACAAACTACTAAGCGAATTTGGCGCGAACATCAACGATTCGATCTCGACCAAGGAGTCGTCTACGGATCGGTTTCCCGGGGAAACCGATCACGGCAAGGCACTGAAGAAACAGGATAAATACGCGGGCCGGACAAACAATCCAGACACTGGAACGCGAGAAATGGCACTGGAACGAATCGCGCCCGATCCAGATCAGCCGCGCAAACACTTCGAAACCGCGGCCATGAAGCAGTTCGCGGCCAACATTCGAACACACGGGGTGCTGCAGCCGATCAGCGTGCGGTGGAGTGAAGCTCATGGTCTGTGGTTGATCATCGATGGCGAGCGTCGTTTTCGCGCATCCAAGCTTGCTGGGCTGGATCGAATTCCTTGCGTCTTCGAGGAGGCACCGCTGGAGGAATCTTCCATTCGGTTGCGGCAGTTGATTCAAAACTGCCAGCGTGAGGATCTGTTGCCGTGCGAGCAGGCGACGGCATTCAGAGCACTCCTGGAATTGACCGGTTGGACGGCGCAGCAACTCGCAAAGGAATTGAACGTGGCGAAGGGGACCGTCTCGAAGGCGCTGGCCCTATTGAGTCTCCCGGATGCAATTCGGGCAGATGTCGATGACGGTAGACTTGCGGCATCGGTGGCCTACGAAGTCTCGAAGGTACCGGGCCCGCAAAAGCAAACACGCTTAGCGCGGCAGATCGTGCGTCACGAGCTGAGCCGAGACGAAGCGATCCGGCGGGCCAGAGAATCGAGTGGGAACGGTTCCGTGAAACAGAAACATGGTTCGCAGGGACAGCAGGTCAAACGGACCATCGAAACAGCGCGAGCGACGATTACGATTGTCCTCAAGGACCCGCAAGCAACCGTGGCGGATATCGAAGCCGCGCTGCTCGAAGGGGCGAAGCAAGTCAGGCAAGGCGCGGACCGGTGACCATCATGCAAAGTCCGATTCCGGGCAACTCGCAAGTCTCATTTGAGAAGCCGCGGTGCCGGCGTGGGTTGTTCCGGCCGATCTTGATTGGCGACCGTGAGATCCTCTTCCGGAAAGGCCGGAAAGGACACGATGTCGGCCAGGCGGTGTAATTCCGGGTCGTAGTGCGCTGCCCTAATCTTCTCTGGCTGATCGAAAAACCCATGGGCACTCGCTTTGGCAATCGCCTCTGCTGCTTTCTTTGCATAGCTCGACGCGTTGTCGCGCTGCGATTCGCCTTCGGCTGGCGATTTCTCAACCCCTTCTGTGGCAATCGAGTAAAGGCAGGCAGCTGAGTAACAGTTTTCTCCTGTCTGCGGCGAGATCGCTATCAGGCCGTCCGCGACGACGGCGGCCTCCGTGTGCGCACCTTCTCGCGCCAAGGCTCGGCCGCAACGGAGAAGTAACTGGTTTGGCGGCAAGGCGACGGGGATATCTGCTGGCACTTCGTCGGCTAGTGCCGTCCGCAGAAAGGTGCATGAGTCCCGTCCATTGCGAACGACCTCAGACAATTCTCCGGCCCTTGCAACGCCGGGATTCGCGCTCAAGTGGTCGCTGATGCGTTGATACCAACCTTCCGCCGCGAGATGGTCTCCACGATCAAGCTCGGCATCCGCCAGCACGGCGTAGGTGTGTGCGACGTAGGACTTGAATTGCATACTACTCGGGATGGCCTTGGAAAGAAGTTCAAAGATCGTCAGTGCGGCGGTGTACTGGTCGATTGATTCGTCGAATCGCTTGAACTTTAGCAGCGTTTCGCCGTAATACATCCGCACGACGGCAAGGTCCGTCTGCGCCTTGACGCTTTGGGGCGCAGACTTGGCCAGTCCCTGGAAGAGACTCAGCGCAAACTCAAGTGAATCCAATGCCTCGTCCGCGCTTCCCAGTCCGGACAAGGCGCGGCCAATCCCTTCCAAGCATTTTGCCTTTTCTCGCCGGTAGGCCGGCAGCTCCGGTGAGCCGGCCAGAAGGTTGTTGGCGACTTTGAGCATTTCTCGGAACCGAGAGAGAGCGGATGCATAGTCACCCGCATTGTGTTCCACCTCAGACAGACTACGGCCACAGACCCCAATCGCCCGTTGCCACTTGACGTTCGTGGGGTCGTCCTTGAGTAGACGGTCGATTGTCTTGAACGCTTTTGAGAAGTTCTCGCGAGCGCCTGCGTGGTCGCCATGGCTCTTGTATGCGGTAGCGAGGCGTTGTAGGGCTACAGCAACGCTGTAGGTGACGTCGGGACCTAGAACCGCATTGCGGTGCTGGACGAGGTTCATGGCGCGCTGGTAGTAGGTCTCGGCATTAGCGATTGCATCAGGCTGCGTTACCAGGATGATATCGCCCATCTTGACGTTGGCGACAGCCAGTGAGCGAATGTTGCTGTCAGTCGGATCATCGTCGGCAAGCTGCTGGGTTGCGGCGAGATTCTTCTCAAACCAAGCGGAGGCCGCATCGAGATCGCCGATTGCTTTGGCGAGATTACCTAATCGGTCATACGCAGTGCAGAGATCA
>JAUIHJ010000364.1 GCA_030432015.1 bacterium | reverse complement strand
CAGCATGCGCGTCCTGCCTGAGAAACAGATGGTCGTCATCTGCCAGGATATCCACTGCTGCTGTTGGGATCTTCGAACGGGCAGGCTTCTGAAGATGTTGAACATCGAGAACGGCGCACCAAAGGGGTGGATTTGCCGCCAGCATCATCTGTTGAGTTTCACGCAACCCAACATGTTTTCGCTGGTGCAATTGCCGGACTTTCAAATGCCGCTGGAAAACATTTCCTACGGCGGAGCACCCGTGGTCAACCATCAGTGCAGCGGCATCGCGATCAACCCCACTGGCGAATTATTGGTCTTGGCAAAGGAAGGCGGCGGTGTGCGAATTTTCGATTTGCGCGAAAACCCGCCTGCCGAATTGCCGTCTTTGGCGACACAATTGGCCCGTGTGACGGCGATGCGATTCGATCCGTCGGGCCAGTGGCTCGCCCTGGGGGAAGAAAACGGGGCGTTACACTGCTGGGACGTGCTGGGCCGCCGAGTACTACCGCTGGATTGGAGACATGGTGGCAACGTCACGGCGTTGCGTTTCAGCCCCGATGGCCTGTGGTTGGCCTCCGGCGGCGACGATGGAGTGGTCCGCTTGATCAATGCTGCGACCGGCCGAGCCACCTCGTCACAACTAGCGCATTCATCCGCCGTATTGCACGCTGTGTTCAGTTCACGCGGCGATCGAATCGCCGTACTCACGGAAAACAAATCATTGCACCTGTGGAATTTGCGCGATAGCACGCCGGATCGCATCCTGACGCACTCGGCACCGGTTACCAGCGTGGCCTTTGATGCCTCCGGTCAACGGCTGGCTACGGGTGACCAACTGGGAGTCGTGCACACTTGGGACGTATCCAGCAGTTCGGCTGGGGATTCACTGGAATGCCAGCGCGGTGCGAAGAAACTGCAGTGGAGCGGAAACCGATTGGGGGTCGTTGGGCACATTCCCGGGCGTCCGCATGGATTTTCCCTCAGGGATCTGACGCAAAACAAATGGGTTTTGGACGACATCGGCACTAAATTGGGCAATCACGTGGGACCACACGAGGTGCGCATTGGCCCTGACGGAAGTTGGTTGGCGGTCGCCTTTGCCGATCGGTTGAATTTATTGGATTTGGACTCGGAGCACGACGCGGCTCAGTTCCTGACAGGCCACCCCCACTTGCACATCGCCCACGTGGTGTTCTCGCCGAATGGCCGCTACCTGGTGTTGAGCGCATGGGTTACCGACGAGAATTCGGCCAAGATTGCGGTGATCGAAGTGCCTGAAGGACGGGAAGTTTACCGCCTGTCCACGCCGCCGAATTCGAAAATTGGTTGGTTGCAGTTTACGCCTGATAGCCGGCGATTGATTGCGGTGGGACGGTTTGGCGTGCGAATGTGGCAGATGGCCGACGGTAGCCAGTGTGATGTGGGAGCGACCGTACGGAAAATGCGATGGGCCAACGGCGCGCTAAGTCGCGATGGCCGTTACCTGGCAACGATCGATGGCCGTCATCAGGCTCAAATCTGGGACATGGAGAATTGGAGACCACTGGGCCAGAAAATATCCCTGGGCGGCGCGCCCGTGTTCGCCGGTTTTGATCCCAGCGGTCGAAGATTCGCCACGGCCACCGCCAAAGGTGTTGCCCGGCTGTGGGATTGGGAAACGGGTGAACCACTTACGCCCCCCCTGCTGCACGGCGCGCCGATCAATGACGCCGCGTTCAGTCCGGACGGTCGCTGGTTGGCCGTGGCGGGCAACGACCGCGCAGCACGCCTGTGGCGGCTGTCCCTCGATCGCACTGCCGACGATGGGCGGCCGAAACAGGATTGGCGGCCCGGATGGCACTTGCTTCAAGCCGACGAAGCTCAACGGTTCAATCACGCCGCCGCGGAGATCTTTCACCTGGGACACCTGTTGCAGTTACGGCCCGACGACCAACAATCGGCATTGCGGCTGGCAGCGGTCTGTTTACAAGCCGGCCAAGGGCAGCAGACCATCGATATCTTGACGCCCCTGTTGCACGGTCAAGTGGCCAGTGGCGAATTATATCTGGCGTGCGCCCGCGCGCGGTTGCAATTGAATCAGACGGATGCGGCATTGGAAGATCTGCAACAAGCCGCCGCGGTTGCCCCGGAATTGCCGGAGCTGCCATTGTGGCGCGCGGTGACTCACGTCCTGCAGGGCGATTCCGCGGCTGCTGATCGGGATTGCCAGGACATGGCAGAGTGGACGTTGGACCGTTGGCTGTTGTCGCCGGACCGGTTGCCTCGGCATGTCGAGCAGCAATCGTTGGCCGCCAAACAGCGCCGCTGGCAGCCATTGCGAACGATCGCCACCGCGCCGCTACTCGCGGCGGAGGGAGACGCAAAACGCTCGTGGCTACAGATCCGTGCGCTGGCGAATCTGGCTTCCGGCGAGCAAGAAGCCGCACAGCAAGATTGGCAGGCGATCGTGCAGCAGTGGCCGGACGACCCGATGGCCCGATACGCATTGGCACTCTATGCCGCCAAATACGAACTCTGGGACCAGGTGCTGGCGCATGCCGTCGAGACCGACACCGGCGACGGGCCCTGGCAGTTTTTGCAGGCCATCGCTTTGGATCGGCAACAACAACCGGCGGCGGCATTGCCGCGAGTCAACAGCGCCCTTGAACAAGGCGCCTGTAACGCCGCCACGTATGCACTGCGGGCCCGATTGCTGCTCGTTCTGGGAGACCTGCCCGCCGCCATGCACGATGTCCGAAACGCCTTCGCCGAGGATGCCGAAAACGCGGATGCTTGGGACGTCTGCCGCTACGTTCACGCCCAGCAGGGAGCTTGGGATCTCGCCGCCGAAGCCTTCGCCAAGGTGGAAAACGCGACCAACGCCCTCCAACCCTGGCAGGATTATATGTGGAGCTGCCTGATGGCTGGCCAGGTGGACCAGGCAGCCACATCTGCCAAGAGCCGAATGAAATTCATCGACAAGATCGATCATGTGGCATGGGATCAACTGGTCCTGGACATGATCGGACCGAGCGCCGCGTGTCCGCAACAGGCCGGCGTGGAATTTACTCCCACGACGATCGACTATTTGACATATCAATTTTCGGAGCAAGGCAGTGGCCAGTATGCGGCATCATTGGCGTTGCTACTGTGCCGCTGCCAACAGTTTGACCAGGCTGACGACGTGATGCAGGTACGGCGAATGCAAGGCGAACTGAATTTGCGCGAGCAGGCGGTCGCCGCGTTGATCCGTTGCTTCCTGGACCAAGACAGCGCGCTCGTACAGCAGGTAGAGGCAATTCGTCACCAGATGCAAGAAGCCAAATCGATGTCCTGGCAGCAGCGCGCTGAAATTGAAATCCTCCTAAGGCAAGTGGCTACGCCGCCTTCGATCATGGCTGAAGGACGTTCGAGCTAATACTCTGCGGCGGAGGCCCTTGTGATGCAAGCGAGCAGCATTCCATCGAGGGTCACAATTCAATACGAAGTCGGCCGGCTGGTCATCTCGCCAGATTCACCAGTTCTTCTGGGACAACCGACCCGCACACCCGATGGCCTCTTCGCGCGCTTCCCACGCACCGGGTATGCCGCTCGATGGATTGGCCGCTCCAGCCAGCGGGACGGACGCCAGGCAAGATAGGCCTGACGCGTTATTCTTCGGACTGGGGAACGCGTACCCCGCCGGCAAGGGCTGCCTTGATGGCACCGGCAACCTGCCGTCCGATCACCAGCTGCCCATGTTCCGACAAGTGAATACCATCCGACGTCCGCAGGATGTCGCCGGTTCCGACCCGCTCCGCCAGTGCATTGACGTCATTTATCGCAACGCCCGCAGCCTCGGCGACTTCTTTGGCAGCCTGGTTGTACCTTGCAATGTCTGCGGATCGACGGACAACCCGGCCATAGACTTTCGACTGGGCCTGCCGCGGCTCATCGACCGGTGTGGTCAGGGCAAAGATGATCTTCGCATCGGTCAACGTCTTCAGCTTTACGAAGATCTTCTGCAGATTCGACCTGTAGGTCGCAACGTCGTGCCGGGGTTTCCCTGTGGCCGCGTTCAGAAACATGTCGTGAAGCCCGACATTCATATGGACGACCGCGGGCTGGCGGTCGCCCATCCACGTCTCGAGTTGCGCGAGCATAAAAGCTGAATGTCGGCAATTCTCGTCAGGAGCCCAGACGTTCGCCCTCCCCTTCAGGTCAGTGATCACCGTCTGCTGGTAGTTCATGCGGATCGAGTCGCCCAACAACAGCACCAGCGGGAGCCTACTTAGTTCGGTCTTTGGACTCTGAAGCTGCGTCCTGTGAATCGCATTCGCGTCCTCGCCATTGCCCATCAACCAGGCGATCAGGTCACGGGTCTGATCGACATTGAACTTGTCCAGCAGCCCGTCCGGCATCATGGACTGCGACGAAATCGTCAGTTCTTCCACCTCGTTGCTGCGCAGCCGCACTTCGCCGGTGGCCGTCTGAATCGCGACCGCGGAGGCCGTGCGTTGCGAAACCGCTCCGGTGACAACGCGACCGTTCACTGTGACGACGGTCGCCTGGCGAAAGTCGGCAGGGACGGCGGCACTCGGATCAACAATGTTCGACACCAGGTAATGCAGGTTGCGACGGTTCGCTCCGGTTAGCTCGGGACCGATCGCGCGGCCCTCACCAAACAGCCGATGGCAGGCAGAACACGTCTTTCGAAACAGCTCGCGGCCCTGGGTCGGATCCGCTTGCAAGAGGCTCGCCGGCGTGAGCGACTGCTCCAACTCCTTGATCTGCCCCTGCCGCTCGGCGGAGGTTCGTCGTACTGTTCCCCAGTCGCTTTTGAGCCACTGCAAGAGTGCCTTGTCTTGCAAAGCCGCAATCTGTCTCGCGTGCGTGGCGGAGATATCCGAGGTGGAAATCTGCTGGCCTGCAACCGCCGACATCAGCAGCTTGGCGCTTTCGGCGCGTCCAACCAAGGCATCAATCGCGGCATGGCGTTCGTCCGGCGCCATGTCCGGATATCGAGTCAGAATTGCTTGCTGGAGCGCCGTGTCGTTGACGGCGCCGCTGGCGTGCAGCACAGCCGCCGTCAACTGTCCAGCACGCACCAATGTTCGCAGGTCGTCCGCAAGTCCCTCGGCGGGACGATTGACGAGCCCTGCCAGCGCTGCCAGCCGCAGGGCATCTTGCTGATTGGAATCGTGTAGAACTTGACGAATCCGCTGCACCGTTGATTGATCCCCGATGGCAGCAGCAACCGTCAGTGCCGGGATCCGAACTTGCTCGTCGCCATGCTCCAACAGACGCACGACAACGTCCCGAGCGGACGCGGGGATCGCTTGGCGGTCGACGGATTCAACAGCGGCACTGCACCCCTGCAAGAGATCCGCCATCACCGCCACCTCTTCGGCGTGATCCACCGCGGCTAACAAAAGGCCGATGGAATCGCCGGAGTGTTCCGTCAGCCGTCTCGCAGTCCACTCCCTTAGCTGGGGCGAAGCCATGGCGGCAAAGGCTAGTCCGCGTTGCGGATTGCCGGCCACGGCGGGCTCGACCGCGTACCAGATCATGCGGTCAATATTGGAATCGGACGTCGTCAAAACGTTGGTCAATGGAATGGCAACATCGAATCGGCGCGACACTGGCAGTCGCCTCAACGCCGACGCCAGTTCCATCCGCACCAGCCACGAGGTTTCGCCGCGTGCGGTGTGGGCGAGTGCATCGATGACGGGCTCATCGGGTGGCGAAGTGTCAGTAAGCAACCGAACCGCCCAGCTTCGGACGTGTTCGTCGTCGAACCCAAGCAGGTCAATCAGCCAGGCGTTGTCTGTGCCGTTGGTCGCATCGAGCGCCCAGAGCGATCGCAACTTTCGAGTCATGTCGGGGTGGCTGGCGAACTGTTCTCGCAAGGTCGCCTGGACAGCGGTCATATCCTGTCCGGCGGCAGCTCGCTCCTGCAACAATCGACGCGCGTGCCGGACGAACCAGTCGTTCGGATGAAGCTGATATTCGACGAGCTGTTCATTGGAGGCCTCGGCCAGATTCACCTCAACACGCTTCGGCGCACCCCAGGTGATCTTGTAGATCCGACCGCTGGTGCGATGAACGCCGTCACGGTCATGACACTCTCCGTTGTCGGACCAGTCCGTCAGGTAGACATCTCCGTCGGGTCCATATTCCATGGAGACCGCTCGAAACCAGGGATCGTCGGCCAACAGGAAATCGTCACCATGCACACCACGAAACGGGCCATCGGTTCGCACCAGCCGATCGCGATTGATTCGTCGTCCGTGAATATTGCTGGTGAAAAGCGAACCTCGGAAACGATCTGGCCAGCGATCACCGAGATAGATCATCGCGTCGCAATGGGAATGGCCGCCGCCGAACTCGTGGTTCCCTTCTGCCATGCGGCCCGCCTTGTCCCACGTTCCCGATCCCCAGTGGAGATGGTCGCTGGTCGCGGTCATCACTTCATACACAAAGGGGGCAGGATGTGGACCCCGGTTCTTCCAGCGCTGGTAATGTGCGCCTGGCACAAGGTGCCAGAGGTGATCGACGACGCTGGTCGTGAAAAAGCCGTGGCCGTGGTCATCGAAGTCGAGTCCCCACGGGTTGATCGTCCCATCGGCGACCACCTCGAACAGGTGCCGCGTCGGATGATATCGCCAAATGGAGCAGCTCAGTTCGATCCGACTTTCAGACGGCTGATGTGGACGGCCGACCCGCGATGGCTGTTTGATGCCGTGACGTCCATAGAGCCAGCCGTCCGGTCCCCAGGTGAGGCCGTTAACGCTATTATGCTCCGCCTTCAGCGACCACCCCTCCAAATGCACAACCGGATCGCCATCAGGAATGTCGTCGCGATCGCGATCGGGAATGAACGCCAGATGCGGCGGCGCGGTAATCCAGACGCCGCCGAATCCGATCTGTAAACCGGTCAAGTGCGTCAGGCCGGCGGAAAAAACCTTTCGTCGATCCAACGTCCCGTCGCCGGTCGAGTCCTCAAAAATCAGAATGCGGTCGTGGCGGTCGTCCGTGAATTTGCTGCCGTTGTACGAGTAGCTTTCGGCGACCCACAGCCGCCCGCGATCATCAAAAGCGATTGCGATCGGCTGACGGACATCGGGTTCGGCTGCCGCGAGTGTCACTCGAAATCCTTCCGGTAGCTTCAAACGCGTGACCGCCTCGGCCGGTGCAAGCGGGTGCTCGCCGGCAGCCTGGGTATTCGTCGGCGTCAATTCAGCACCCGCCGTTGAGATCGGCAGCGCAAGCAGCAGGGAGATCGTAAATGTAAAAAGGTATTTCATCATCGCCTGGTAGAAATTTCGTTGGGCAAAGCTCCGACACTTGGAGTCGTGATTCTATCCGGCCCCAGGTGGACGTGCTAGAATCGCGGGCACGCGTAAACGAGCGGTTGGGTTTCTTCGAGCGTCCTGACTCGCTCGCGCGTCGAACTAGCACGGCTGCCTCACGGGGCGCTGTCCAATGGAGCCCCCCCCGCCCGAGCGCAGGAAGCAGTACCAATGACCGAGAAGCGCCAGCACGCTTACACGACCGAAGCGGAAGAGCCGAATCCGGCGCCCGAGACATCGCACGCTGAACGCGCGCGGACGATGCTCGCGCTCAATCAGGTCGGCGTTTTGTCCACGCATTCGAGCAAATGCGAAGGGTTTCCATTCGGCTCGACAATGCCTTATGCCTTGGACGCTGCCGGACGGCCGCTGTTTCTGATCAGCGCTATGGCGATGCATACGAAAAACCTTCGGGCCGATCCCCGGACATCCTTGTTCGTCACCACCCCCGAAGCCCAAAGGGATCCTTTGGGTGCTGGCCGATTAACCTTGATTGGGACGGCCGAGCCTGTGCCGGACGACGACCTCGCCGCCGCTCGGGCGGCGTATCTCGGTCGTCACGAAAACGCCAAGTACTATGTCGATTTCGCGGACTTCTCCTTTTGGCGTCTGTGCCCCGTCGATCTCTATTTCGTGGGCGGCTTTGGCGTCATGGGCTGGGTCGAAAGCTCCGACTTTGAGCAGGCCGTACCGGATCCACTGGCCGAGGCGGCCGCGAGCATTCTTGAGCACATGAATCAAGATCACGAGCCCGCAATGATCGCTCTGGCTCGACACGAAAAGGGCATCCTCGCCTCCGCAGCGAAGATGACGGCGGTGGACCGTCTCGGCTTTCATCTTCGCCTCGAAACCCCCGAACGCGTCCGTTCCGTCCGAATCGGATTTCCTACCGAAGTCCGAAATTCCGACGCCTGCCGCCAGGCGCTCGTGAACATGGTCAAGCAGGCTCGTGCCGGGCAGACGGAGTGAACGCATCGCGGCCAGCCTGGTGCGCCG
>JAUIHJ010000363.1 GCA_030432015.1 bacterium | reverse complement strand
GCGACTCGCCACCGGAGACCCGAATCTGGTGTACATCAAGGCCTTTGACCTTCCGCCGCAGCCGCAGAAGCTGGTCATCACCACCGCTGGGATCGTGGAGTTGGGTGAACTGTTGGCGACCCGTTACGTCGACCAGGAATAACGCTGGGTGGCGCGCGGCGAATCGGAAATCCCAGTGGGCCGCTCGGCGAAACCAGCAACGCACCGCGTGCTGCTTGCGACACGCAACGCGCTCTATGCAACGCGTTGCCGGCTACGTAAGGATGTCGTGGACGACCTTGCCATGCACGTCGGTCAGCCTGAAGTCGCGACCTTGAAAGCGGTAGGTCAGCTTCTCGTGGTTGATGCCCAGGCAATGCAGGATCGTTGCGTTCAGATCGTGGATATGAACGGGGCTTTCCGTAATGTTGTAGCAGAAGTCGTCGGTTGCTCCGTAGGTCAGGCCGGGCTTGATGCCACCGCCCGCCATCCAGATTGAGAACGCGCGCGGATGGTGATCGCGACCGTAGTTTTCTCGCGTCAGCCCCCCTTGGCAGTAGATCGTACGCCCGAATTCACCACCCCAGATAACCAGTGTGTCATCCAGTAAGCCACGTTGCTTCAAATCACGCAACAGAGCGCTGGAGGCCTGATCAACGTCACCACATTGCAAGGGGAGGTCGCGTGGCAGATTGCCATGCTGATCCCAACCGCGAATGAAGACCTGGATGAACCGAACATCGCGTTCGGCCAGGCGGCGTGCCAGCAGGCAATTGGCGGCGAATGTCCCCGGTTTGTGAACGTCGGGCCCGTACATGTCCAGCGTCGCGGACGACTCGCCCGAGGTGTCGGTCAATTCGGGCACGGAGGTTTGCATGCGAAACGCCATTTCGTACTGGGCGATGCGTGTGCTGATCTCCGGATCCTGGATGGTCTCGAAACGTTTCTGATTCAACTTTGCCAAACCATCCAGCATCGCGCGGCGTGTCCCCGCGTCGATACCCGGGGGATTGGAGAGATACAGCACGGGGTCACCCGACGATCGTAAGGACACGCCGGCGTGTCGCGAGGGCAGGAAGCCCGAACCCCAGAGCCGTTCGTACAAGGCCTGGGCGTCACGTTTGGCGCTCCAGGTCGAAGTCAGTACAACGAACGAAGGAAGATTCTCGTTCATGCTTCCCAGGCCGTAAGAGAGCCACGCACCCAGGCTGGGCCGTCCGGGGATCTGGTGCCCCGTGGCGATGTAGGTGATGGCCGGATCGTGGTTAATCGCCTCGGTGTACATCGATCGCACCAGGCAGACCTCGTCCATCATCTTGGCCGTGTGGGGCAATAATTCCGCGTTGACCCAGGCGTCCGACGTCTGGCCCGGCTGAATAAATTTGTCGTTCCACTTTGACGGCGCGACGGGAAATCGTTTCTGACCCGAGGTCATCGTTGTCAGCCGCTGACCCATTCGGACCGAATCGGGCAGGTCTTGATCGAATTGCTCGTCCATCTTCGGCTTGAAATCGAACATGTCGATCTGCGACGGCGCCCCGGACATGAACAGATAGATCACTCGCTTCGCTTTGCCCGGAAAATGGGGCTGGGACAGGATGCCGGGGCGACCTTGCAGCGCGGTCGTCGCGCCCGCGTGGGGCGGCGCCGCCAAGCCACGGTCGCCGGCGAGCAGCGAAGCGAGCGCCGCGGTGCCGATTCCGGTCGCCGATCGCCCCAGGAAATGGCGTCGCGTTTGCAATTGTTGGGCGTCTTGGCGGGGATCCATGACGAGGTCCTTAAACAAGCGGGTGGTTAGCCCTTGGTGATGGTTTCATCCAGGTTCAAGAGCGTGCTGGCCACGATCGTCCAGGCGGCGAGTTCACTCATCTCCAGCGATGCGTCGCGCGGCGACTCACCCACCTCGAGCAGCTGCTTGGCGGCCTCGGGATCCGCTTGATATTTCTCGCGAGCGAGATCGAAGATGGCTCGCAGCACCCCCAATTCCTCCGCATCCGGACGGCGGCAGGTGGCCAGTCGAAATCCGAACATCAGGCGGTCATCGTTCTCCGGGCCGGCGCTGCGCATGATCCGTTGGGCGAACTGACGAGCCGCCTCGACGAACTGCACGTCATTGAGCAACACCAGGGCTGCGGATGGCGTATTGGTCCGTTCGCGACGTACGACACAATATTCGCGCGACGGAGCGTCGAAGATCTGCATCGTGGGGGGCGGCGCGGTCCGCTTCCAAAAGATGTACATACTCCGGCGATAGAGTTTGTCGCCGTGGTCCTGCGTGAAGTTGACCGTGTTACTGCCCGAGTAGCCAACGGCCTTCCACAGTCCAGACGGTTGGTAGGGCCGCACACTGGGGCCGCCGATGGTTGGGTTCAACAGGCCGCCCAGCGCCAAGGCGTTGTCGCGCACCGTTTCGGCGTCGAAGCGAAATCTCGGCCCCCGCGACAGCAAGCGATTTTTTGGATCGGCGGCCAACTGTTGTTTCGAAGCGGCCCCCGTTTGGCGATACGTTCCCGACATCACGATCAGCTTGAGCAGGTGCTTCACGTCCCAGCCGCTCTCGATGAATTCGACCGCCAGCCAGTCCAGCAACTTCGGGTGGGAGGGCCATTCGCCTTGCGAGCCAAAATCCTCCGCCGTCTTGACGATGCCGATACCAAAAAGTTGTTGCCACAATCGATTGACCGTGACCCGCGCCGGGAGCGGGTTGTCCGGCGACACCAGCCACTGTGCGAGTGCCAGCCGATTGTCGGGAGCCTCGGTGGGCAGCGCCGGAAGGATGGCGGGTACATCCGGTTGCAACTCCGTCGACGTGTCCGGTTGATCGTATTCGCCCCGCGTCAATCGGTAGACCGGCCGCTTATCCGAGCGATCGCCCATCACCAAGGTCTTGGGAATGGCGGCCTTGATTTTCGCAACCTGCTCGTCCGCTTGGTGGCGCTGTTGCCACAGCTGCTGGAACGGTTCGTCGTGTTGGTTCAAGAAATAGTCCTGAATCTGGCGACGCTGCGTATCAGTGCGCTGGTCTGCCGCGATGCCAATCAAGCTTCCAATCGGATCCGCGCCGGCGACGCGTGCCACTTCGGCTGCGCTGAGCTGGCGCGCGTAGATCCGAACGTCATCGACGGTCGCCTGCAGGGGGGCACCGGGCGTGCGGCGACCGACGCGGAGGACT
The DNA here is from genome assembly GCA_030432015.1 of bacterium. GTDB lineage: Bacteria > Planctomycetota > Planctomycetia > Pirellulales > Pirellulaceae > ARS98. The sequence goes on along the minus strand of JAUIHJ010000363.1, from coordinate 5,156 downwards.
TTGGACGTTTTGATCGAGCCGTTCAGTGAGTCGTGTGTAACGTCGACTTCGACCGGCTGGCCGTCAACGTATAAGGCCACACCCGCCGCCTTGCTCGAACCATCATAGGTCACCATCACATGCTGCCACGCGTTGAGCTTGAGCTTGGCCTTGCTATTGAGACGAATTGCGTTGCCATCCCAGGTATTGATCAAATGCACGTAGACCTTGCCGCCGCCCAGGTACAGGTCGTAGCCACGGTGCTTTTGCCCGTCGTCCATGCGCGACAACACCGCGCCATGATGTTCGTTGGCCGGGCGGACCCAGGCGCCGTAGGTGAATTTCTCGTGATGCTCGAAGCTGGCGACGTCACCCAACTCCAGGTGCGTTTTTCCATCAAAATCGAAGCCGCCACCATGTTTTCCAGAGGTCCATTGGGCGGTTCCCTGAACCGTGCCGACGTCCTTGGCATCGGCCGCATCGACAACCTGTGTTCCCTCGACTTCGTCCAGCGGGAGGTGCACGATCATATCGTCCGGCGGTTGCGGCAAGGTTGCCTGGCCGTCGCGAAGATTCGTTTCCCAGGCGGCCTGATCCGTAGCGGTTTCCTCGCGCCGGGCCGCAAGCCGTTCTTGCAGGGACTCGCGCTGACGGGCAAGTTCGGCCAATTGCATCCGCTGGGCATGCGTTGGCGCTTCGATCACAGGGCCGGGAGGCAGGTCGGTGTTACCATCCATTTCACGTTCGGCAAAGTTGTAGAAGTAGGCGTACAGCTTGTAGAACTCGCGTTGCGTGAGGGGATCAAACTTGTGGTCGTGGCAGACGGCGCAGCCGGCGGTCAACCCCAGCCAGACGGTCGATGTGGTTTCGACGCGATCGATGGAGTAGCGGACACGGTACTCTTCCGCGATGGAACCGCCTTCACTGGTCGTGACGTTGCAGCGATTGAAGCCGCTGGCGACCTGCTGGTCGATTGTCGCATCGGGCAGGAGATCGCCGGCCAGTTGCCAGACGGTGAATTGATCGAACGGCATATTGTCATTAAAGGCACGAATGAGCCAATCGCGATACGGCCAGATCTGTCGGCGATTGTCCAGGTGCAGTCCGTGCGTGTCACCATAACGCGCCGCGTCCAACCAGAATCGCGCGCGGTGTTCGCCGTAGTGCGGCGATCTGAGAAGTCGATCGACGACCCTTTCGTAGGCCTCCGGGGACGTGTCCTCGAGAAAGGCGTCGAGATCCTCCAGTGTGGGCGGCAGGCCGATCAGATCGAACGTCACCCGTCGCAGCAGAGTTTCCTTGGACGCTTCTGGCGCGGGCTGCAATCCCTCGTGTTCGAGGCGGGCGAGTACGAATTGGTCAATCGGATTGTGGGCCCTGGCGGTCTGCCTCACCACCGGAGGCCGCGGACGGCGTGGCTTGACAAACGACCAGTGCCCTTGCCATGCGGCACCTTCGTCGATCCATCGACCCAGCAATTCAATTTCGGTGGCCGATAGCGTCTTGCCGCTGTCGGCGGGGGGCATTTGTTCGCTGGCGTCGTCGGTTGCAATCCGCTGGTAGAGCAGGCTGGCTTCCTTGTCGCCGCCGACAATCGCAGGACCCGCGTCGCGATCCGCCAGCGCGTCTTCCTGGACGTCCAGACGCAATTCGGCCTGGCGTTCCTGTTCGTCAGGGCCATGGCAGGAATAACACTTGTCCGAAAGGATCGGCCGAATGTCGCGATTGTAGTCCAGCGGCGGCGGATCGGCCGCCGTCGCATGGTGTTGAGACACCATCGCCAACAGCAACGCACAGGCGATGGGCAAACGCGTGACGTGAGAAAAGCCGCGTGGGCGTCGGCAAAGGCGAATCATCTTTTTCCTGCCTGGTGGGCGAAGGCTCGATTGAAAACGGCTGGGGCGCATGCGTCGAACGGGGGGCGGCGACCGGCGAGGTGGGATACCTGAATTACAACACACGTCGCCCAATGTGTCTAGCGATTTCGCCGCAGGGTGCCCAACGGCTCGGTGACCTGCGCGACGTCGATGCGAGCCTATTCGCGTCCGTCAGCCGTCGTCGGCGGATCTGGCTCGACATCCTGGTTGACCCGGCGGCGGGTCAGGCGGTGGTGGTTCTCTTCTCGCGTCAGCAGACCCCAGTCCAAGGCCTGGTCTTGCTCGTATTGCTTGCCCAATGTCAGCGCCGTCAGCGCCTTGGAAAGTTCAAATCCCAGATAGAACGCGTGGGAGGCGTCGAGGTTTCGGGGCGATTTCGCCATGAGCTGCTCGAAGAGCTGAAATGGATCGGTGGCACTCAAATGCATGTCCGCGCTGATCAAATGCAGTTGCTCGCGTTCGGCGAACAGCCGGTAGTTGTTATCCTTGATCTGCCGCGCCAGACGCTCGAGTTGCGCTGCGCCGTAGTCGCGCGTCTGCGGGTCGCGCAGCATCACCAGCCGTTCTTCCAGATGCTTGGGTGGGGTGCGTTGCTCGACTGCGAAATGGACCAGCCGGCGGGCGAGATCGCACTCGCGGACGCTGGAGCGCGCCCAATTGATGACTTCCGTCGTCAGTACACTCCGAATGCCAAGCTCCTGGCAAATGCCCAAGAGGAGCACGTTGATCCCGGCGGAGTCGACATCGGTGAGCTCTGTCAGGTTGCCGATGCCCATCATCATCTCGGCGTCCGGGTATCGGTCGCGTGTGGCTTGGTAACGGGCCAGGCTGGCGGCAAAGCCACAGCCGATCGGTTCGAGAATGGGGTCGATGCGCAGCGGTACCTGGTGGCGAGCCAGCAAGTCGACGGTCTCGTCGAGGCCGCCGAGCGTGGGGATGTCGTCGGGGATGACGACGACTTCGCACCCCCAGTCGATTGCCGCGTCTCGATTGGAACGGTTGACCGAAAGCACGAGTTCCGCCCCGGCGCGCGCGGCGGGGGCGATCTCCGCCGGATTCAGGCTATCAATGGAGACGCGGTGTCCCGCATCGCGGAGCGCTTTGACGCAATCGCCGACGCCAGCCCAGGGGTCGCCAGGGTCACAGCCCACGTCAATCAAGTCAGCGCCGCTGGCGCGCAATTGATCCGCTCGCAATAGGATCTCATCGAGTGATAACCGCGGGGCATGATTGATCTCCGCGATGATCTCGATGTCGTGTTGGCCGTAGCCCGGCGCGCGGGTCGCCGCATTGCCGAAAAATTCACCGATTCTGCGGAGGTCCCGCGGACCTTTGATGACAGGGCGACCGACAGCCGCTGCCAGGTCGCTCAGATCCCCTTCACAATATCCGGGTAGCATCACGTGCGTGGCACATTCGCCGACCTGGATGTGCCGGGCGATCCATTTGGGGGTCATCAACGCAGCGACCGTGATCGGAAGCACATCGATCGAGTATTCGAAATCACGAGGATCGAGCTTTTCCAGGGTCGCCCGCAATGCGTTTTCGGCGAGCCGGCCGGTGACGAAATGGTAGTGCGCGAGCATTTCTTCAGTTTAATGTTCGCCAGCACAGAGACCCACCCGCCCAGGGCCGACAAAGTGAGTGCCCGTCGTTTGCCACGCCGCGGCAAACGCATTCTGACTGCCGGGGCCGGGTGATTTGCCGGGCCGTCGCTGCGACGACGACCGCTGCGTCACGCGCGACCCACCACGCGATGAGGAGTCCCGAAGCTACCCGAACATCTGATGCTGCCCGGTCGGCGCAAAGGCATTGATGTAATGTTCGATGGTCGGCCGCTTTTTTGTGCTGGGCCATGTGACGGCGACCACATCGAAGCGGGCCTGGTGTTCCAGGAGGTCGTGGCGCTTGAGGTAGCCCAATGCCAGTCGGGTCAGGCGCCGTTGTTTGGCCTCGCCGACCGCCTCGGCTGGATGGCCCGCGTCGTGCGACTTTCGCGTCTTAACTTCGACAAAGACGACGGTCCGGTGGTCGATGGCGATCACGTCCAGTTCGCCGAGCATATCGCGTTCGCCGCGCGCCACGATCAAGTAGCCGAGTCGCTGGAGAAATCGAGCCGCCGCGACCTCACCCCGCTTGCCCAGCGGTTGAGGGAGGCTCAGCCGACGAACCCACATCGCAACCCAGCGCCACGTGCTCATGGATCAGCTCGGAAGTTTCGCATCGTGCGGCGTCCGATTCAAATCGGCACGCCGCCACATGCAACATACAGGGCCCCGCCGCAACGATGCGGACGGCGTTTAGCGGCGCCGGCGTTCCTTCAGGCGAACCGCTTTACCGATACGATCGCGGAGGAAGTACAACTTGGCCCGCCGGACCACGCTCGACCGTTTCACTTCGACGGCCGCGACGCGCGGCGAATGGACCGGAAACTTACGTTCCACGCCTTCACCTGCGACGATTCGGCGGACGGTGAACATCTCACGCGTTCCGCTCCCGCTTCGTGCGATCACGGTTCCCGAGAAGATCTGAATGCGCTCTTTGTCGCCTTCCAGGATCCGCGTGTGCACGTCAACAGTGTCACCAATATCGAATTGCGGTGGCTCTTCCTTCAAGCAGGACTTCTCCACCTTGTTCATAATTTCTTGACTCATCGCATGGTCCTTTCTGAGTATGCGCTGGCGGCAGATCAAGTACGTCTGCCGAATTCGCTGGTCGGTATTGCGTGCTGGCGGGCCAGACGGGTTGGGTTTTCAGTCGAGTTGTGGTCGGTAGGGCTGATGGTGTCTCTGGCCACCAATTAGTTGCGGTTTGATGGTGTTTCGTCCTGTGGCTGCTCGCCGGGCGTTGCGGGGCTGCTGGCGGGCAAACTGCTTGATTCTGGCTGTTGGTCCAGGCTGGTCGGTGTATCGGGGCGAGCCGGTGCATTGTCTGTGGCAGATTCGGCATCGGTCAGCAGATCGGCCCTTCGTTCTTTTGTCTTTAAATATCCTTGTTCACGTCGCCAATCAGCGATCGCCTCGTGATCACCGCTGAGCAAGATCTCGGGGACGGTGTGGCCTCGATATTCGCGCGGTCGCGTGTACTGAGCCCACTCCAAGTGCCGGTTGCCGGTCGAGAACGAGTCTTCAATCGTGCTCTGCGGCTCACCCAGAACTCCCGGGACCAGTCGCAACACCGCGTCAATGACCACCATCGCCGCCACTTCGCCACCATTTAAGATGTAATCGCCAAGCGAAATCTCATCCGGCTGAAGCAGGTCTGTGACCCGCTGATCGAAGCCTTCATAGCGACCACATA
>JAUIHJ010000867.1 GCA_030432015.1 bacterium | reverse complement strand
TGATCGCGCTGCGAGCGTGTGGGGTGACGGCAGGGGAATGAGTCCGCGCCAGGCGTCCGGCTGACATGCGTCCGCCCTTCGAATGACGCCTCCACCGTGTGGCGCGAGGTGTTGGACGACCGTCGTTTCCGGCCCCGTGCAAGCGTGCCAGACAGGCGACCAAACCGCAGGTCACCCAATCGGTGATGAATGCGCGTTGACGGGAAAGCGCGGCGGTGCCCAATTGCCGTGCCCGACTTCTCAAGCCCCGCTGGGCGCATACAAAAAGGGCCCGGCGTGCCACAGTAACTGGCTTCCGGGCCCTTCGTCCCCCCTGGGATGCGGTGTTTCAGACAGCGTGATTCGGCGCTGCCTCGCTTCTCTCGTGTGCCGGACCCTGCCCAGGATGGAAGTTGAGTTATTGTGTCGCCATCGTCTCTTTGGCGTACAAGAGATATCGGCCGCCGAGGCTGTTGAACTTTGGCAATCTTTGCGGCTTATGCAAGCAATATCGATTTTTCGGATTTCAACGATAAAGGCTCATCTGCCGGCCCCGCCGACGCCGATTCCTGACCGGGAACAACTCCGCGCAATGACCCCGCACAGTGCGGATGATCTGCTAGCGAACCTCTGAAAGGAACCTCGTCGTGACGGTACGGAACGAACGTAGCTCGTTGTTCAAAGCCCTAAGTGGACTGGGATGGCCGCTGATCATCGGTGCGGCAGCCAGTAGTGTGTTCTACGTCCTGATCTTTCAAGGACCGCTCAACACGGCTGCGATGAATCGGTATTTTGCCTCGCACCCGGTTTCGCTATTCGCAACGGGAATGTTCTTTGTTGGTTTGGCTGCCTTGGTGATGAAGTTCACCGACGTCTGCGGACAATTCCTGGTGTTCTCACGCGTCGAGGTTGAACCGGCGGCGGAAGAGGAATCGCCCATCGCAGCCTGCCCGCATTTGCTCGACAAACTCAATGCGCTGCCGAAGTACATTCGCCAAACGTACCTGGCCCAACGGTTCATTAATGCCTTGGATTTTGTCGACCGCAAGCAGTCGGGAGACGGCCTCGATGACGAATTAAAATATCTCGCCGATGTCGACGCCGCTCGACAGCAGGAAAGTTTTTCACTGGTCCGAATCATCATTTGGGCCACGCCCATGTTGGGGTTCCTGGGCACGGTGATCGGGATTACCAAAGCCCTGGGCGAACTAGGTGCGCAATCCGAACTCCTGGCGACCGATCCCAATGCGGCCATGCAGTCACTGCTTTCTGGCCTCTACGTGGCATTCGATACGACCGCGTTGGCGTTGAGTCTGTCGATCATCCTGATGTTTATTCAGTTCCTCGTTGATCGCATCGAATCGCAATTGCTGGTCAGCGTCGACGACCGAGTTCATGACGAGCTCGTGGGGTGCTTCGACTCCGACAGCAGCGAGGAGCCGCAAACGGTGGCCATGCAATCGATGGCCAACGCCGTGGTCAAGACAACCGAAAAGTTGGTCCGCACGCAGACCGACCAGTGGCATTCGACGATCAATCATGCCAACGACAAATGGAATCAGATGCTGAAACTGTCCG
>JAUIHJ010000362.1 GCA_030432015.1 bacterium | reverse complement strand
GCTCTGTGAGGCATCACGCGCGAAAAATCACTGGGCTACGAAAACGATGGCAAAATTTGGTCGACAAATCGCAAGTGCCCGGCCAGCGAACGTCGTTGGTGAGATCTGACGTCGGCGACCACCGTCGCTGCGACGTGATGCGGACTTTGAGTTCATTACGTTTGACAAGGGGTGTTCCCGATACGCGAACTTGCGTCATACGATGCTCACCTGGCCCTTTGTGACCGCTGTTCGAATGTTGTGGAATCGGTTTGACGACCATCATCTGAGTACCGTTTCAACGCCGTGCGATACTCCTCCCGAAGCTCCGTTCGCAACGCCTCCGGTTCCACCACTTCCGCGTGCCTCCCGAAGCTCAGCACCCAATTCTTGGCCTCCGTCGTGCCCGACAGGTCGAGCCGTACCAGCAGGCTGCCGTCCGCTTGCCGGTCACACTGCTGGCTGGCATGCCATTGCGATTCCTCAACGTATCGGGCAACTTCGGCCGAGAAGCGGATCGCAACGTGCACGTCCCCCGTGGCGTGGAAGATCCCCAACGAACCGGACAAAAACTGCTCGGCATCGAAATCGGCGCGACGGGCATACGGCATGCTGTCGACTTCCGCCGCTTCGATCCGGTTCACCTTCCAGGTGCGGAAGGCATTGTCCTCTGGCTTGAACCCAATCAGATAGAGCATGTCGCGATGACGGGTCAGGGTGTACGGATGCACGTCGTAGGTCACTGGCTCGGTCGAGCGTTGTGATCGATACGTGACGAAGACGACTTTGCTCTCCTCGATACCCATCAACAGGTTGTCAATGACGGCCGCGTGCTGCGAATAATCGCTGACGCCGAACGTCGTCTCGTGAAACGCGCCGGCGACTTTGTCCAAGTACTTCAGTGCAGATTTTCCAAGCGACACTTCAATCTTGCGAAACGCCGACTGTGCCGCGCTCCACAGATACGTGCCGGCCAACGGTTCCAGGTACTGACGGCCGAGATACAACGCCAACGCTTCGTCGAAAGGAAAGGTCAGGCCTGGAAGCCCTGAACCATTGACGAGGCGATACGACTTGCGACCAGCCTCGCCCGTCGTTTCCTCGATGGGAAAGCCCGCGTCGCGGAAAACGGCCAGATCACGCCGGATCGTCTTGGCGTGCACTTCCAACTGGTCCGCTAACTCGACCACCGTTTGGCCGACCGTTGTTTCACAGAGCCGCCGCAGCAGCAACCATTGGCGTACGAGCTGTGGCGAACCGGTTGTCATGACAGCCTTTGCTGGTTGATCGGAAGTCCAAACGACGTCAACGCGACGATCGTAACCTCCCCCTTGGACAGACTACGTCCATCACAATGGAAGATCCGACGCATCGAGAAATCCAGCCCGCGAATTCCAGCTGGCAACAACGGGGCAAGCGTGGCGGAAAAGGGTCCGGGGCGCAGCGAGAATCGTGACCTTCCGTCCCTTCGGCGGGATTAGCGGTCGACGTGAAGGTGTGGTGAAAATAGCTATAATCGAGTACCCCTCGCGTTAGGGCTGTTCTTGCGAGGGGGGGTGGTTTAGCCGCTGTTGTACCCCCATGTTGAGGCAGTGTAAAGCGTCAATCGGTCCCGAAGTTGGAGCTTCGACGCAACACTGTCCAACGCAGCGGGCGCGGGTGGTCGAACATTGACCGGCCGGCATCTGCCATTGATACTGAGCCGCGCTTGCCGATCGTTATCCAACGTCTCTCGCCCACCGCAGGAACCCGACGTGCCACAACCCGCAACCCTGACCCGCCTCCTGTCCGGCGCCGGCCTTGCTCACCCGCGAACTCGATGGCTGCCTGGGATGGCCCGCTTGGCGGTCGTTTGCTGCGGCGTGCTGTGTGCAAACGGTATGGCAGATCGCGTTTGTTCAACCGAGCTCGACCCGGCCCCGAATGTCATTTTCATTTTGGCCGACGACTTGGGCTACGGCGACATCAAGAGCTTCGGCGGAGAGCGTTGCCAGATCGAGACGCCACACTTCGATCGGCTGGCGCGGGAGGGGATGCGATTTACCGACGCGCACGCGAACGCTTCGGTCTGCGTGCCAAGCCGCGTCGCCATCATGACCGGCCGCTATCCGTGGCGGTTCGGACCACCCGCCGTCGGCGGCCCCTGGGGATTTCTGGGGACGCGATTGCCGCCCGACCAGCAGACGCTCGGCACCATGCTACGTGCCGCCGGCTACCGCACCGGCTATGTCGGCAAGTGGCACCTCGGAACGCGGATGCAGACAACCGATGGCCAAGTTCAGGGCCCCGCCAACGTCGACTATCAGCGTCCCTTGATCATCGGGCCGTCGCAGTTTGGATTTGACGACAGCTTCATTCTGCCGGGTTCGCTCGACATGTTCCCTTACGCGTTTGTGCGCGACAATCAGTGGGTGGGCGAGGTGACCGCGCAGAAGGGGTGGAGCGCGTTTCACCGTGTCGGCCCGGCCGCCCAGGATTTCGAAGATGTGAAGGTGCTCGACACATTCAGCCGTGAGGCCGAGCGATTCATTCGAGCCAGTGCCGCGGCTACCAGCCAGGGGACGCCGTTCTTCTTGTATCTGGCGCTGACGGCGCCACATACGCCGGTCAGCCCGAGCGCTGAGTTTGCCGGTCGGAGCCGGTTGGGTGTATACGGCGACTTCGTGATGGAAACCGACGACTGCATTGGTCGGGTTCTGGCGACGCTGGACGAACTCGGGATCGGCGACAACACGTTGGTGATCGCCACGTCCGATCACGGCCCGGCATCGTATGCGGGCCGTAATCGGAAAGCCACCTATTTGCAGCTCAAAGCGCTGGAGCAGGACGGACACTACAGTAGCGGGCCGTTTCGCGGCTACAAGTTTTCCGTCTACGAGGGTGGGTTGCGTGTCCCGTTTGCCGCCCGGTGGCCGACCGTGGTCCCAGCGGGAACGACCTGCGAACGGCTGATCGGCCTGCAAGACTTGCTGGCGACCTGCGCGGAGATCACCGGCACGAAGCTCGCTGCCACCGAGGGACCGGACTCGATCAGTATCCTCTCTCTGCTGCGAGATGCGGCGGCACCGCCGCCGCGAACGTCGATGGCCTTCGAGGCAACGCCGGCGCGCGCGATCCGCTCGGGACCCTGGAAACTGGCCCTCTGTCCCGGGAGCGGTACTGCGGGCAACTATGGAAATACTCCCCGGCGCGATCGGGCCTGGCGAGAGGCAGTGGCCCGGTTCGGTCGCCCGCCCACCGCTCCCGTCGAGCTCAGGCAAGCGCCGTTTGTGCAACTATTTAACTTGGAGGATGATCCTGGCGAGACCAACAACCTGGCCGCGACTTATCCCGCCAAGGTCGGCGAACTGATCACGTTGCTTGAGAGACAAATCGCAGCAGGCCGCAGTACACCCGGTCCGGACTTGGGTAACGATCGCGACCAGATCACGCTGTTTTCAGGCGTGCCGTCCTTCGTCTGGAAGTCAGCCGCCGACGATCGATAAAGCGAGCAACCGATCCAGCCGCCCGCGCGAAACGGCCCGCGTTCAAATCGTTAGCCGGCGATCGCGCGCGGCAACCGCCCAGCGATCGACCAACTTCCCCAGGCTGATCACATCGACTTGCTTGTGAAGCGCCGAGGTCGGACAGACATGTCGGGGAATCGCCAGCAGACAATCACCGGGTTGATAGTTTTCTGCCAGGGATGTCTCGACAACCAAATGCTCTTCGTTCTGCAGAACGAATTTGGCATCCGGCAAGTCGGGAATGACGACGCGACGATCTGCCGGCGGGTCCGAAGCAACCGCCTTGTATCCCAGATCCAGCGTGATGCGGTCAGGCGTCGGTCGGCTAATGACGCGCGTCAGCAACAGCGCGGCGGGCCGGAATTCCAGATCGGGAAACATGCCTCCGTAACCCGCATCGTGAAAGACGCAGGTGCCGGGGCTAAGCTGGAGGGCGTCATCCTCAAGCGTCGCATAGATGGGGAACGATCCGGTACCGCCGGCGACAATCCGTGGTACGGGCCAGCCGGCGGCTTCCAGCTTGTCGCGAAAACCGGCCGCTTGATTCCAGCAGTCGAGGACGGCTGTGCGGCGAGCGTCGAGTTCGGTCTGGTGATTTTGACCGTCGTACAGGTGCAGCCCGCCGGGACGGATGCCAGGTGTTTCCACCAACTGCTGATAGAGTTGCTGCGCATGCTCGCCGACCTGGACACCGGTGCGATGCTGCCCTGTGTCCAAGTCCAGCAGGACGTCGATGGAGAGTCCCGCAGTCTGCATCGCCGCGCCCAACTGCTCGATCGATCCCCCGTGATCTGCCGTCACCGCGAATTCCGTCTCGGGAAACTGCTGGCGGAACGTTACCGCGCGACCGATATTCGGTCCCACCATGCTGTACGCCAGGAAGACATCCGTGGCGCCGGCCGAGACCAGCATCTCCGCCTCGGCAAAGGTGGCCGCTTTGTGCCGGGTGATGCCGCGGGCGACCTGCATCTGGACAACTTCGCGCATCTTGTGCGTCTTACAGTGGGGCCGCAGGCGGTGGGGCGAACCGGCAATGGCGAGCATTCTGTCAAGATTGGCTTCCAGGATTTCTCGAAACACGACCAGCCCCGGTGAAAGGATTTGAGTCGTATCGTCGATTTCGTAGCAGGCGTCCATGAGTTCTTTCTGCGGAGTGTTGGGGTCGGTTGGAAGGTTTATTGCCGTTCGGGGCGTCGGTTGGTCGCCAAGCGACGGACAAACGGCCGTGCCGCCGGCATCCGCATCAGTCGACCGAGCATGCGGCACGCCAATCCCGGCACAACAATCACTCTATCAAGGTGCTTCAGCGAATCGCTTACCACGTCATCCGGGGTGACCCAGAGCCAGCCCGGCACTCGCTGGGCTTCAAAAGTACTCATCGCGTCGGTCGCAAAGAAATCGGTCTTGATAAAGGCGGGACAGAGCGCTTGAATCGTAACGTCGGTCCCCTTCAGCTCTTCGCTGACCGCTTCGGTGAAAGTGACCAGGTACTGCTTGGTGGCCGAGTACTGCACGATGCCTGCGCAGGGTGTCCAGGCGGAGAGCGAAGCAACGTTGATGATTGCGCCCCCATTACGCGCCAGCATGCCGGGAAGGACGGCATGGCAGAGGCGCACCGGCGTGTGGACGTGCAGGTTGATCATGTCAATGTGGTTGTCAATGTCGATGTCAACAAAGTACTTCGACTGCCCGAAGCCGGCATTGTTGACCAGCAATGCGATCTCGGTGAGCGCTGCCAGATGGTCGGCCAGCGCCGTGACGGCCGCCTCGTCGACCAGGTTGACACATTTTGTTTCGATGCCGGCATCGCAGTCGTTTGTTATATCGGCTGCAAGGGCATCGAGGGCCGGTTGGTTGCGATCAATCAGCAGCAAACGATAGCCTTGGTCGGCAAGTCGCCAGCAAAACCGCGAACCCAGGCCGCCAGTCGCTCCCGTGATCACAGCGAGTTTTTCTTGGGAATTGTTCGTCACAAACAAGACCCCCGATCCAGTGTGGCGTGTGATGCGATTTTCGATGCCGGTGGGCGACGATTCACTTCATCCCCAGGCTGTTGGCAACTATGCGATCGCGGACCTTGTCGGGCAGGTATCGCAACAACAGTTTGACCGCCCAGGCCTTTCCGCCAACGGGGTAGCGCGTCTTGGGGCGACGTGCCAGTAGTGCATGTTCGACCGCCTTGACAACGTGACTGACGGGGATCGCGTTGGCTTCGCTCTTGCTGGTGGATTTGCGCATGGCCGCGATGTCGTCGGCATAGGCTCCACGAATCACTTCAAGTGCTTCATCGGGGTCGCCTGCTTCGACAAGTTCATTGCGCAAGGCGTCGGCCGTTTGACGCGACTTCTCCCAGATTGGAGTCGCAATGTCGGCCGGTTCGATCAGCGACACGGGGACCTTGAAATTACGCAGCTCGACACGCAGCGAATCGGTCATCGCCTCGAGCGCATGCTTGGATGCTGCATAAGCGCCAATGTACGGCGCTGCCACCAACCCACTGACCGAACTGATGTTGACGATCCGGCCGTGCCCCAGCCGGATCAACGGTAACATCGCCTGCGTCACGGCGACTTGACCAATGAAGTTGACTTCCATTTGCTTGCGCAGCGCGTCGATGGGGATGAACTCCAGCGGAAACGCAATCGTGATCCCCGCGTTGTTCACCAATCCGCTCAGGCCGTGTGGGCCGGTCGTCTCGGCAATCTGCTCCGCCGCCGCTTTGATCGCCGACGCGTCGGTCACATCCAGGAGCACGGGAATCAAAGCCGTGGACGTCTGTTCGACTAACCGTTGGCCATCTTCCGCACGTCGCACACCGGCAAAGACACGCAGCCCTTTCTCATGCAAGGCCAGGGCGCATGCTTCACCAATCCCGGTTGACGCACCGGTGATCAGAACAGACGTTGAACTCGCTTCGGGGTCGGACTTCATAAGGTCTTGGAGGCAAACAGGGATGATCCGCGGGACCGAAAGGTTCCCCAACATGGCTCTAACGTCGCCGAGCGAACGCAGGAAGGCGTCACCATCTTATAGCAAAATGCCCACGAAAGCGGAACGCTGGGACGCGCCTCCACGCCGCATCCTGTCGTGCCGTTGACGTCGGGTGTGTCAGATTCGTGGAGCCTGTGACGGGTCATGCCCTTTCTTCCGCCGGCGGCCGCGCGGCATGCCACAGCGACGGCACGTCCTCCCGCGGCTGCTGGAGAACGTACGTGATGATGATCGCCTCGAGATTGGTCAGCGTGACCGCAATCGTGGCCAATCGCAGGGGCCAGATCGACCCATTCAGGAACAGGGCCACGACAGCCACTAGAACGATGAACCAGGAGATCTTGGCGGCGCGCGTGTGGTAGCTGGGGAACCGGCGAAACTTCCAGATGCTGGCCAGGCACGAGCCGGCATACGTGACCAGCCCCGCAATGAACCAACCGGCCTCGCCGATGAGCGTATTGCCAAATATCCAGATCAACCCGAAGAGCAACCCACCATACATGGTGACGTCAGCCACGGTGTCAAGCTTCGGGCCGATCTTTGACTCCTGTTTCAGCCAGCGGGCCAGCTTGCCGTCAACCCAATCGGTGGATGTCAACGCCAGGTAGGTGATGACAAAGGCGACCGGACGATGGGCGATCGCCAGCGGCGGCAGCACAAACGCACCGAGTAACCGGACCAGGCAGAGCACATTGGGAAGCGTCAACCAGCGATCGGTTGGCCCCGCGACCGATGACACGTGATCATGTGGTGGTGGCGGTGGTCGGTCGGTGGGAGGCATGAGACGGTTCACGGGATGAACGCTTGGTGAAACAGCACGCGAACATAGTAATAAAACAGCGGCGCCGTAAACGTCAGGCTATCGATGCGGTCCAAAATTCCTCCCTGGCCCGGCAGGGCGGTGCCGCTGTCCTTCACGCCCGCATCGCGTTTCAGAGCCGAGATGTTGAGATCTCCCAGAAGTCCACCAGCCGAGATCAGCAGGCCGCCGATCGCCGCTTGCCACAGGCTGAGCCGGGTCAGCCAGGGTGCCAGCAGCATCGCCAGCAAGATCGTCGATGCAAGCCCACCCAGAAAGCCCTCCCACGTCTTGTGCGGTGAGACAATTGGTGACAACTTTCGACGCCCGACGCGACGGCCGACCAGGGCCTGCATGATGTCGTTTGATTCGGTCAAAAGGATCAGCAACAGGAACCAGCCCGCGCCGCCTGCAACCACATTGGCCATGGCAGGCAACGTGGACAAGAGGATGGCATGCGACAACATGTACGATGTCACCAGCAGCCCCCACGCCGAACCTGCGGCCGTGCGCAGGAATCCCTGCGGGCGCTGTTCGCAGACCAATGCCAGACTGATAACCATGATCGAAGCCAGGGGGATGAACAGGGCGAATGCCTCGTGCCACTGCAGCCACAGCAGCCCATAGTGGATGGGGATCAAGCCGAAAATCAACCACTTGACGCGAGACGAAGGGCTTTCGGCGAGCAACCGCAAGAACTCTCGCATCGCCAGCCCGCTGACCAGGGAAAACAGGATCACGCTGGCGCCGAGACCGAGCAGAGCGGCCGCCATCACCACGCCGGCAACCATCCACCACGAACGAAGGCTGGCCAATCGGAGCCTGGCTGTGTCATCCGATTTGCCACGCAAGGCCAGCAGCCGAACGCAGGAACCGGTCGTCAAAGCTGCCAGGATGACGGCGACGATCCAGAGAACATTCGGACTTGGGGTCAGGAAACTGCTCATTTTTTCATGTCGACCTGGCCGTGCCAGCATGTGATGTAAGGCACTGTCGTGCAACCGCTGCCAGCTTCCTGGTAGCTCGCCTGACAACTCGCCTGCCGGG
>JAUIHJ010000361.1 GCA_030432015.1 bacterium | reverse complement strand
CCATACCGCGCACATGCGATTATCGGCGACTTAAGCGAGGTCGCGAAGTCCGGGCGGCCCAAAGTTGAAATCAGACGCCACGCCGACTACTGACGACTAATCTTGTTCGCGCGGGATTTCCCCGGCCTGTTCTGGCGCGTCGCCGGCACCCTGTACGAAAGGGGGTGTTCCGTCCTGTCCACCGACCTGTACGCCATCCCCGACCCAAACGGCAATGCGAGCGATGGCGAGTCACTGATCCCCGAAGAACGCCGCTTGATTTACGATGTGCTCACGTTCGAAGAGATCGAGGACGCAAATGAGCGATGGATGGATGATGTTCGCACCAGCATCCTCCAGCGGCTGGAGAGGCGGGAAGATCCAATTCCAGACAATACGCAAGAGATTCTTGCACCCGTGATGAGCGGGCTGTCCCCGCGGCTGACCGATCTCGGGAACGGCCAGATGAAATTTTCTTGCCACTCGCCCGCCACCAACAAGGGAACACGTTATGCCATTAGCCGCATCCTTTCAGAATGCGCCGGCGCCAATATCGAGTCGATTGCCCAGGATGGCACACGCGATTGGCCCGTCCCTCGCACAAACTTTTACCTGCGAGTTTCTGCCGGGCTGCATGAGGTGGCGGCCGCGCTCGCCGAGCGATTGGGCAAGATCGAGACAGGGGTCGACACGCTATAGCAGCCAGCTTAGCTAGCAGCCAGCTTCACGCTGTGACGATTTTGTGGAGTTTGCCGACTGGGCGACCGATGATGGCAACAATCTGCCCCCTGTTGCGTCTTGAGCCACCTTTGGGGAATATACCAACCACATCAACCACTCCGCTTGCAGGGTACCGCCGTGAGTCGTTTTAAAGAGTATCTGACCGGAAAGTCGCAGAGCTTTCTCGCCAAGCATCTCCGTTTGGATGTTGCCGACAACACAAGACTCGATGAGATTGGTCGATGGTCGGATCGAGATATCTTCGTGGCGGGTTACCCGAAATCGGGCAATACCTGGTTTCAAGAACTGGCAGCCGCGTGCTTGTACGGAACCGACCCGGCGGTAACACCCCACCCAGTGATTCAAGACATGGTGCCGGATGTCCATTACAAACGGTACTTCCGCAGATATGGCGATGAAATGGTCTTCAAAACACATGACCTGCCCCAGCCGGAACACCGTCGCGTCGTCATGCTGGTGCGTGACGGACGCGACGTGATGGTCTCCTACTTCCATTACCTGCAAGCGATGTCGGAGGCGGCGTTAGATTTCTCCGAGTTCGTGACGACCGGCAAGGACGTTTACCCGTGTCAGTGGCACGAGCACGTCACCGCCTGGCTGGAAAACCCGTACTCCGCAGAAATCCTCACCATTCGTTACGAAGACCTGCTGGAAGCGTTACCCCTGTGCTTGCAACGGTTCTGCGATTTCGCCGGGATCGAACGCGACCCCGAAGAGTTGCAGTGGATTGCCAAGCGAGCTCGCTTCCACAAGCTCAAGTCCAAGGAGAAGAAACAAGGACTGGAGAACTGGAACAACGAGGCGCCGTTCTTTCGCCGCGGTGTCGCTGGGAGTTTTCGCGACGAGATGCCGCCGCACGTTCTCGATGCCTTCATGCAACAGGCCCGCCCCGCCCTGCAGGCCGCTGGATACCTCACCACCGAGGCGGCGTAGTTCATGCCACTCGCCTTGCCCTATCGTTACACGGCCAGCATGAACTTATGAGCTCGACATGGCACGCTTTATCCTGATCGATCACGCCCTTCGCGACGTTGGCGGTCACCAATATCAATACGCGCTGGATGTCCTTGCGGCGTCGGAGGAAGCCGGATTTGAGCCCGTGTTGGCCTCGCATCGCGATTTGCAGGCAACTGATCGTTTCCCCTGCCATTGGCGGACACGATCGCTGTTCGATTGCAACCAGAAGGTCAAGCACTGGGCGGGGGAAGACGGCAAGAGCACTCGCCCTGTCGGCACCGAAGGCGACTGGCTGGACACGACGAATGCCAACTGGCTAACCAGATGCCTTGACGCTCACGCGCGTCGTCAACGAGTTGACTACCTGCGGAAATTCGAGGAAGCTTGCTCGCGTCTTTTCGCAGAGCTCGGCTGGAACCAGGATGACGTTGTTTTCCTGCCGACCGTTTCCGAATTCGACTTGCTGGGACTGGTGCGTTTCTTGAAACAGTGCCCGCAAAGCGTCGCTCTGGATTGGCATCTGCAGTTTCACTTCAACATCTTTCGGGGCCGAGAACCGGAACATGACCAGCAGATCGATCGAAAGCAACTGTTTCAGCGACAGATTGGAACAGCCCTACGGCAAGTGCCCGAGCATCGCGTGCACTTCTATGCCACCACCGAGTCAATCGCACGGCAGTATCGTCGCTTGCAGGTGAAGGACGTGCAATGGTTGCCCTACCCGGTGAACCCCGGCCTGCACCAGCAGCAGGAGCAGGAGGACGCTCCTCCGCAACGCGCGGCTCCCTTGCGCATCACATGTGCCGGCACACCGCGCCGAGAAAAAGGGAAGCACGCTTACGCAAAATTCATCAACGGTATCTGGGATATCCTGCAAAGCGGTTCGGCGCAACTGGTGCTGCAAGCCGATCCTCGCCGCATTCGTCGCTATCTCCCCAAGAAAGCGAAACAACAGGCTGCCTACACGGAAGATCCAGCCACCGATTCGAATGCCAACCTTGTCATCGTCAAGTATCCCCTGTCGGCCGAAAACTATCTCAAGCTGATCCGCCACTCGGATATCGCGCTGTTTCTTTATGACAGTCAACGCTATCACTCAAGAGCAAGTGGCGTCCTGCTGGAAATGCTGGCTGCAGGCGTTCCCGTCATCGTGCCGGCCGGCTGCTGGCTGGCGGATCAGATTCAAGAGCCCATCTACGAACATCTTGATGCGCTGCACTCATCCATCGAGGCGAATACCCCATCGGTCGCCTTGGGTGGGCAAACCCCGCACTCCGTAGCACCGGACGATCGAATTTCCTTTGGTGGCGGGGGACACGAGGCATGTTTCGAATCCGCAACGCCCGCCGACACGAGTGACCTGCTGCTCTCCTTCGCCTGGCGTGAAGCCGACCAAGGAACGTATATCCGAATTCAGCTTCAGCAATTCGATCGGTCCGGTGCGGAACTCGACCCTCCGCGGATTCAGATCCTGGGTTCACGGCAGGGTAAGCCAATTCGCTGGCTGGCGCCAATCACCGCCACCACCGCGCGGATCCGCCTGACCATCAGCAACGCGTATCACGATCATCCGGCGACCATCCAGGAAACAGGAATTCAGTTCATTCCCAAGACAGGGCCGAGCTCGGGTCGGCCAATGGGCCGGGTCGGACTGATTGCAGCAAATCTCGCACAAGTCCCCGCACTTCTGTCGGAACTACAGGCCCATTACGCGCATTACCGTCGGACAGCACTGGACTTCGCCGATCACTTCGGGCCACAACACGCACCGTCGAAAACGGTCAACATTCTGGCTGAATCGTCGAACCCACCCGCAAGCCGCGACCAACGCGTCGCGTGATTGGCACCACGCGCGCCGCCACCGCATGAGTTCGCCGCAAGCTGTCGGGTGGGATGTGCGCCGGCAGCCCGCCTCAGAATACTTCGAAAATTCTGCGACGCACGCTGATGATTTGTGCGTGCCGCCCGGTGGGGACGCCCTCTACCCTGCCCGCAGCGGCATCGCGTGTCTCGCGAAACGGTCGCTATCCAGGGCGGCGGCAAGCCCTCTTAAGAGTCGTCGACTACGGCGAACCTGAAAAGCCGCGGAACACTCTTCGCGGAATGTCTCCCGCTGCCGCTCGGTCTTGCGACTGCGGCCCAGCAGCCGAGCCAGCTTGTTGACGGAAAGCCGTACGACCGGTTGCGACCCGCGGGGCAATCCCGGGCGGACCGTCGGCACTTGGCAGCTATCAAAATCGACTCGCCATTGCCCACCCCCTGGCCCCACAACATTCAATCCCAACGTACTCTCCGGCAGCATGCGGTGAGACCATTGGTGTCCGAATCCTTCGATGCTCTGGCGCAACAGATCTTCCGCCCAGACATCGACGCGGCGCGAACGCGGCGGACGTTTTCCCCATCGATCCTGCGTGCCAAACCGAAAATAGCGGTGCATGACTTCTTCGTTGATCGACGGGCACGGCGAACTTCGGGCGTAACGATTGAGGTTCGTGGTCTCAAACTGCGGATCGGAATGCTCATAATCCTCGTACGGCGTACGGTGCTCCAGAAACGCTTGCTCGAAGCGTGTTGGATTCGCATCGATCTCCCAGCCGCGCCCGCAGAATTCGTAGCCATACGCATTAAAGTACGAGTAGGCCGCCGCAAAGAAACTTGCGGGCGTCAACGGGATCTGAGGTGCCAAATGAAAAGTGCGTCCTCGGCAGGCCGGATTGTCTAGCAGGTCGCAGACCGTCGCAGACACCCAGTCGACGGGCACCACGTTGCGAGGCTCGTTCCCGTCCAGAGCGATCCGCAACGGCGCAAAGCGGCGCCCTACGGAATCCGGCTGGGTATTCGTCAGCAACACATGCAGCAGCCGCATGTAAGCGTTAATGCCGTGAAATGTATTGGTGAAGCCTGTCTCGGAATCTCCGCTGATCACTGCCGGTCGATAGATCGTGGGCGGGGCAATGAAGTCGGCAGCTCGGATAAGGACTTCGGCGAGGCACTTACTGTGCTCGTAATCGTTGCGAAACTCCTGCCCCATTTCGAGTTCCGACTCTCGAATCACTCCCTGACGCCGGCCGCAGACATAGGCGGTGGACATGTAGTGAAACTCACGCACCCCTAACGTGCGGCACAGTTCCAATGTATTCCGTGTCCCGCCCAGGTTGGTTCTCCAGATTTCCGAATCGCGACCCGCGGCCGTGAACTTCACAATCGCGGCATTGTGAATGACGCGGGTGCAGTGTCGCGCGACCCACTGCTGCGCGTCAGCGTCGAGGCCGAGGTCGGGGGCATTCACGTCGCCCGACAGACAGACCGGGCGGGGAATGGGGTCCCCTCCCAACGATTCCCAATGCTGCAGGCTCGATTCGATGCGTTCAGCCCCCGACTGCAGCCGAGACGGCCGAACAAGAACCGCCACACGTTCGCCCCGGCGCAGTAGATCGCGCAGCAAGACCGAGCCCACCAGTCCGGTCGCGCCCGTGAGCAGCGAGTACCCAAAACGCGGCAACATCCTCATGGCTCCAGCGGTAATGATCGGGAAAGCCCCTGATTGATGCGAAACGGGGCACTCACCATCTTCGGGTCGCTGCAATGCCTACATTCAGTAAACTTTTCCCAAACGTTCGCATTGCGCCATTTCAACCACCGTCAACCAGCGAAGGAACCTAAATGTCACGAGCGATTTAACCGATACAACCACTACGGATCAGCTGACAACGAGCCCCTTGCCAGACGCGACTCACCTTCGGGGCGATGCTTGTGGGAGCGGTCACTGCACGGCCCATCGCAACGCCGGGTGGGCGTCGTAGCGGAAACGGTTGCAAGCTCGATCCCGCGGCGAATCGCCGGACATGGCCAGGTCAACTCGCCCAGATTTGACGAAGGACAACGGAAAGTGGCAGACACGCAGGGGTCCATCGACCGCGTCGCTGAGCCCGGGAGGCAGGCCGCGGCAACCTATCGGACGATCGAACTGGCCGGCCTGGACGCTTGCCGTGCCGCGAACATCGTGGGAGTCGACACCACTCGCGGCCTGGGGCATCGCTTCTTAGCCATTGCCAGCCAGTTTCCCAACCAACCTGCGATCGTCACCGCCACGCGGAGCTACGCGTACGGCGTTGTTGCCTCGGCGACGTGCAAGGTCGCCTCCAGCCTGTTGGGCCGCCAAGATTTCGAGCCCGGTGATCGCGTGGTGCTCGTGGCGGGGAATTCGCCCGAGTACGTGGCCGCCTTCTACGGAGTTCTCCTGGCTGGAGGAATTGTCGTCCCACTCCCGGAGACAATCGATTCGGCTGAACTGCGAAATGTGGTGGCGCACAGCGAAGCCCGATTGTTGGTGACCGGACCTCCCGTCCTGCGGCAGTCATCGGTTGCTGCGGATGCGACGATCGAAACACTCGATCTCGCTCGGCAATCGCATCCGCACGCAGCGGCATGGGGCACCGGATCAGAGAAATCCCAAAATCCGCTGCAGCGAGCCGCGGCGATTCTGTACACATCAGGATCGACGGCGAAACCTAAAGGCGTGCTGCTCAGCCACCGCAATCTGCTGAGCAACGCCGAGTCGATTCTCGACTTTCTGCCGATTCGCCAGTCCGACCGCATCCTGGCCTCGGTGCCACTTTGCCACGCATATGGCAACTCGGTGTTGCAAACCCACATGCTGGCCGGAGCGGCGTTGATCCTGGACGGTTCGACCACATTTCCCAATTCCCTCGTAGACGCTCTCGAGCAGCATCAGGCGACTTCTTTCGCGGGCGTGCCAGAGATCTATCACACACTGCTTGCCTGTTCGGACCTGCGTGGCCGGTCTCTCCCGGACCTGCGTTACATGACCGTGGCGGGTGCCGCACTCGAGCCACGCGTGGCGATTGATCTCGCCGACCTGATTTCCCCCGCGCGGCTTTACTTGATGTACGGCCAGACGGAAGCCACGGCACGACTTGCCTATCTGTCCAGCGACCAGTTGCGAATCCGACCGACGTCCATTGGCAAGGCCATCCCGCATGTCGAATTGGCGGTACGCGATCGGCGGGGGCGACCGGTTGCCGTTGGCTCGGTCGGCGAGCTTTGTGCGCGCGGCCCGAATGTCATGCTCCGCTATTGGCGCGACCCCGCGGCAACATCGCGTGTGATAGTTGACGGGTGGTTGCACACCGGCGACCTCGCAACGGTGGACGGCGATGGCTTTGTTCATCTCGCCGGACGGCGCCAGGACCGCGTGAAAATTCGCGGATTGAATGTCATGCCTCGCGAAGTCGCCCAGGCATTGTCGCAACATTTGCCGCCTTGCCAACTCGTTGTTGTCCCTTTCGCGTTCAAGGGCACCACGCGACTCGCTTTGTTCGTAGCGATGGACAATACCGACACGACATCGTTGCAGGAGCTGCGCCGGGTTTGCCGAGAGAGGCTCGCGCGGCACCAGCTGCCCAGCCACATTGAGATGATCGACAAGATCCCTCGAACGGCTTCGCTGAAGATCGATCGTCGATCGCTTGCGGACCGAGCGACCCAGCAAATCAACATGCGGTTTACTCCTGACACGGCTGTGACAACCGTGATCCGGTAACCAGATGGGAGAGGTCATGAATAGCGTCGCAGAAATATCCACGGCCCTGATCGAATTTTTTCATGCCGCCAACAATAGCCAGGAGCCGGTGTTGTTTGACACGGACCTGCTGGCTTCAGGGAGGCTCGATTCGCTGCTGGTAATGGATCTGGTGAGCTTCCTGGAAGCACGGTTTCAAGTTCGGATGCAACCGCACGAAATCAATCCGCACAACTTACGCAGCATCAAATGTCTGACCGATTTCGTTCATGCGCGTGGCGACCGCGATTCACACGCGGCGTAGCGTCGGCGATCGTTCAGCGTCGGCTCCCATTCGCTGATAGGCCGTGAACGTGCTGTACGTTGGAGTGAAGCCGTTGCCTTTCGCTCCAAACCAGAGAGTTCGGTCGCACGCAGGGAGCCCGCCGGGCCCAGTCAACGGATACCACCTTGAGGAATGTCAGTATGTCCGAGGCCCTTGAATCGCGCCCCGTCCCTTCCTCGGAAATCGGACTGATCAACCACCAGTACCTCAGTCAGGGGGCGCGATCCGATCCGGTCGATAGAGCAGCCCCACGATACGGTGCGATCCGCGTGGCGTCCCGCCGTCCCCTTCAACCTTGGTGTCGGTCACGCCGCCCCGGCCACGGGTGCAGGGGTAGATCCGCCCGCCCACCACGGTGCCCCACACCGGGATGTCCCTGAGGTCTTCCGGGTCCACGGCCAGCGGGTCGTCCTCGAGGATGGAGAAGTCGGCGCGCTTGCCGGTCTCGATGGATCCGATCTCGGTATCCAGCTTCAGCGTGTAGGCGGCGCCGAGGGTGATGGCGTGAAGCGCCTCCGCGGGGCTGATACGCTGCTCGGGGCCGAGGCAGACGCCGGACATGGTGATCCGGTTCACCGCACACCAGGCCGTATAGAGCGGCGCGAGCGGGGTGACGGGGGCGTCGGAGTGGATCGCCAGCGGCACGCCGGCGTCGAGGCAGGAGCGGCAGGCGTCCATCCGGCGGGCGCGGTCGAGGCCGATGGACTTCGCCACGTGCATGTCGCCGAAATACCAGATGTGGTTGGCGAAGAGGTTGGCGGCGAGGCCGAGCGCCTTCATC
>JAUIHJ010000360.1 GCA_030432015.1 bacterium | reverse complement strand
GTGGGTGCTTTTCTTGCCGCTCGCCTCACGCCACGAACCAGGCATCCCGGCCGGCGACGTAACCCTGCGAAGCAAGTTGCGGCAAGATGACGCGGCGGGCGCTCTCGGCACCAACGGCGATGATCAGTGGCGTGCCGTCCGCGGGGACCAACGTGTCAGCGTGCACAATCGGCACGCCGTGAATCTTGAGTCCGACCTTGCGAATATTCACTTCATAGCCCTGCCGCACAGTCACCCCCTGGGACTGCAACCATCGCAGCCATGGCTTACCCGTTTGGCCGACGCCCCAGAGATCGACCTGTGCAACCTCCCGCAGGGGGCCAGCCGATAGGTGCTTGCGCCGGCACTTCGCAAAGGCATCCTCCGAATACCGCGCATCGGTTCGAGTGGACCGGCCCGGATGGTCGATCCAATCAAACAGCACCTCCGGCACCTTACCAAATCGCATCCCGTCGGCGGCGGCACGCAACATCAAGTCGTAATCCTCGGGCTGGTCCGTGTCTCGAAAACCCAACTCGAAGTAGCGTCGCCGCGCCAAAATCGTGGGGTTGACCAGCGGAAGTTCGACAAAGCGAAACGCGGCGATCGACTCGCCGGTCAACGTCTCTTCGTTAATCCAACGCTCGTACCTCCTCATCGACTCGCAGGGCTGCCCCAGGCGATCAACGATGCGGACCTGACAACCGACCGCATCAAGCTGATGCGCGAGGATATAGTCGCGTTGCTTCGCGAGACGCTGCGGATGCGCGACGTCATCGGCATCCATCCTGGCAATCAAGGAGCCTCGCGCCATTTCCATGGCGCGATTGCTGGCAGCGACCACGCCCTGATGCGGGCTGGTGACCAAGTTCAGTCGGCGATCGTCAATGCCCCGGAGTACATCGACCGTGCGGTCGGTCGACCCGTCATCGACAACAATCAGTTCAAGGTCAGAAAATGTCTGACCGAGAATGGACCGAACAGCGGCGTGAATGGTCTGCTCGGCGTGATACGCGGGCAAGATGACGGAAACTTCAGGCATGGTTGACTCGGGTCGGCTGCGCGCCGGATCGAACGGGACGCGACGGATCGAACGGGAGGGGGCCGGAATCGGCTGGTGGGCAATGTATGACACGACAACGTGACGCTGGCAAACGAAGCTTACCCGGACCTTGGAGGCGGACAGAACACGGTATCAGGAGATTCCGTCAAACAGGATACGGGCGCCTGGGTCTTGAAGTAACCGGGCGTCCACTGTGGCGTTTTCGACCGTCGATGCGGATGATGCCTTGAGGCGGACGCGAAGGCTCGCAAGGAGCACGACCGATGCGGGTTAGGGTTCCACTGCGCCCACCGCCCGGCGGTGGAAAACAACGCCGTCCACGCTCGCGCGCGGGTCGCTCGCGAGAATCCGTTGCACGACCCGTCACGGTTGAAAATGGATTCTTTCGCTCGAAACCGATAAACTGAAAGCGGCCTGCGGGACGTTTCGTGTCCCGGGAATTCAGACGGCTACCGTTGGCTTTGCGAACATCACCCGTCGGTTGCAAAGCCAGCGGCGAAATCCTCTCTTCGTCGTGTTTCGCACATTGTCGATCCACCGCACCAGAGATCGCGTCGATGTCATCGTCCCAAGACGAGAATCCAGATGGTTCGGAGGGCACGGCCGACCGGCGTACGTTGCTGGAAGTCGTGACCGGCATCCCTCTGTCTTCCATTGCGGATGACGAAATTCGATACCGGATCATCGTCACCACGTTGTTCGGCATGTCGATGACGTTTTGGGCGTTTGCGTTCACCGCCATCTATCTGGCGCTGGGGTCGCCGCGTTGCGCACTCATCACCGCCGTCGCCGGAACGGGCTGTCTCGGGATCGTGATTGTACTCAGGGCGCGCGGCTCCGTGCTTCTCGCCAGCAACCTGCTCGCCACCATCGTCCTGGCCACGCTGTTGACGTTGACGGTATTCTCGGGCGGATCGCGTGCACCTGCCATGTTCTGGTTTCCGGCCGTCCCCATCATGGCGACACTGCTGTGCGGCTGGAAATCCGGGCTCTCCTGGCTGATCGCGACGTGTGTCGCAGCGGCGGGTATGCTCGCTGTTGACCGGATGGGACTCCTGCCGCCATCCGACTTCATTGGCGACAATGCCGAGAGGTTGTATGCGATGGGACTACTGGGGATCATTACCTGCACGACCCTGCTTTGTTTCGTCTTTGACCTCAACGAACGCGCCTTACGGAAGCAATTAAAGTCAACTCGCATCGCAGCAGAGCGCGCCAATCAGGCCAAGAGCGAATTCCTGGCACTGATGAGCCACGAGATTCGCACGCCGATGAACGGCGTCATTGGGATGCTGGAGCTTCTGGGTAACACCGACGTTACGCCCCACCAGCAAGAGTATATTCACCTGGCACGACAGTCGGCCGAGTCACTGTTACGGGTTCTTAATGACATCCTCGATTTCTCAAAGATCGAAGCTGGCCGGCTCGAACTCGAGTCCATCCCGTTTGATATTCGAGATGTGATCGGCGATACACTGCAAGGCATCGAGGTCCAAGCGACCGAGAAAGGTCTCGAACTTGCGTGCCATATTCCACCTGACGTTCCCGCCGTCGTGCGGAGCGATCCAGGGCGGCTACGGCAAATCATTGTGAATCTGGTTGGCAACGCCGTGAAGTTCACCGAGCAAGGTGAAATCGTGATCAGCGTTGCGATGCGCTCGCGGACTGCCGAGCATACCCGGCTACGCTTTTCCGTCCGAGATACCGGTGTTGGAATCCCAATCGACAAGCAGGAGCGAATTTTTGAAGCATTTGGTCAAGCCGATAGCAGCACCACGCGTCGATTCGGGGGCACAGGCCTGGGATTGAATATCTCGCGACGGTTGATCGAAATGATGGGAGGCAAATTGGGCTTACATAGCGTGGAAGGGGAGGGGACCGAATTCTATTTCGAGGCCGACTTTCCGCTAGCTGACTCATATTCCAAGTCTTCCGTTGGAGTCCTTTCCTCGCTGCAGGGAATGCCTGTTCTGATCGTCGATGACAATGCGACCAATCGATTCATCCTGGAAGAAGTGTTGTCTTCGTGGAAAATGCGTGTGACCTGCGCTGACGGCGCGCCAGCCGCGATGCAGGCCCTGGACGAAGCCGCAGCCACTGCCGAGCCCATCAAACTCGTTTTGCTCGACATGATGATGCCCGATACCGATGGCTTGATGTTGGCTGAGGCGATCCACAACCAGCACCGACTTCGCGACACAACCATGATCATGCTGTCTTCGTCGTCCGACCAGGAGTTGGAAGGCCGCATGCGCGAGCTGGGGGTTGCCGGCCAATTGCGAAAACCGGTCAAGCAGGCCGACCTGCTCGATCAAATCCTGCGGACACTTGGCACTGAAGTACGCACGAAATCCCACCGACGGACTCCCTCAGCACCCAGCGTCGCGGGGGCTGCGCACGTGTTGCTGGTCGAGGACGGCCTGGTCAATCGGAAGGTCGCCGAAGGGCTGCTCGCCGCGGAGGGGCACACGGTGACAACGGCCCACGACGGCCGCCAGGCTGTGGCGGCCGTCGCCAACAAGTCCTTCGACCTGATTCTTATGGACATTGAGATGCCGGAGATGGATGGTCTCGAGGCAACGGCGTCGATTCGCGAGGCCGAACGGGGAACAACGCGTCATATCCCAATTGTCGCTATGACAGCACACGCGATTAAAGGGGACGAAGAACGGTTTCTCGAGGCAGGCATGGACGCACATGTGGCCAAACCGGTCGACCCAAGGACGCTCTATCGCGTCATCGATGAATTGATTGGACGCCCGCGTCGGTCTGGGGGGGAGCGTTCCGAACACGATGCGCGGCATAGCGTGTCCCCCGTCGATCGCCCCTGACGGCCGCTCCAGACAACTCGTGACCGTGGACGTGGAAGATCCTACCGTCTCACGCAGCGCCCGCGGCATGGGTGCAGCGTCAAGTCTCAATTTTCCGGTAGATGCGCGTAATGTGCTCGCAAGTGCTTGACCATTGCGACCGCCATGTCGAGGCGATGGTCCGCGCGATTCTGTCCGGCCCTCGGCGGAATCGCCAGGCCCTCCGTCTCCAGCAACGATTCCATCGATTGAATCCCCGATTGCCAGTTACCAAAAACCGACTTGAGCACCACATAGCACTCTGGTGCGGCGTCGATCTGCCGCAAAAGTTGCCAGGTTCGCTGATGGTAGACAATCAGCACATCGTGAGGACGCAGGAATTGACGCCAACGCTCGCGAAAGTTGTCTGCGGTCACCGCCGCATCGAAGTCGTCAACCGACAGCCGCATGTGTTGCAGGGCAGTCACCGAGAGTGGCTCGTCCTGGCGCAGGCAACAGGAAAACCGATCGCCAGCGCCTAGACGTTGAGCCACCCAGTTCACCGGTAACGCCGAGAAATTTGAATTGCCCCGTCGCGAGGGTGTGGCCTCACCATAGGCCACCACCAGACGCTGCGAATCTTGCAACAATGTAAACGGCAAATTGCGATGGCGCGTCTGACGGGGTTTCCGTGTTCGTGCGACGGCATGGTGCGCGAGATGTTCGAGCTGATTCTCCACCATGGTATTGAAAGCCGCCAGCAATTGGTCCCAGCCGTCAGTCTCGGGTTCCAGAGCACGCAGCGCCGCAACGGTTGCCTCCAGTGTGGACAGGCTTTGCGCGTCGGGTTCGAGGCGAATCCGGTACTGTCCTGGCGATGCCGGCGCAAGGCGATAGCAGGGCAACTTCTGCAATTGCGGGACATCGCGGACGATCGTTTTCGCCTGATGCCACGTCCCGTCGATGATGATCAACTGCTCTGGCCGCTCGGTTGGCGAAAGGTCGCCCAGCGTCGGTGCATCGGCGGCTGGATACAGCAAGCCGGATTTGGGTCCAATCGGCAGTTGATGCAAACCCAATTGTTGATTGTGCC
The DNA here is from genome assembly GCA_030432015.1 of bacterium. GTDB lineage: Bacteria > Planctomycetota > Planctomycetia > Pirellulales > Pirellulaceae > ARS98. Next base: position 3,401 of record JAUIHJ010000360.1, on the reverse strand, counting down.
CCACAATCAACTGACAGTTTCCCAAAGCCTGCTGCACGATTCTGGCGGTGTTGAAGGCATGCGATCGCTCGCCAATATGCTGCAGAATCAACACGCTCGTACGATTGACTATCCGTGGTATTGCCTCGCAAAAACAAAGAGACTCCGGCCGGTAGCATTTGTAGCAACGATGTCGCACAGGTGGTTCCTATTTGTACAAAGCGGGGGTCTCCGCCCGTCAGACCCGCAATCCGCCGGGGAATTTCCAGTGATGCGTCGCGAATGCCGAGCCGTTCCAGCGGCGCGGTCGTTCACGCGATGCCACCGATGCCGTGGTAGTTTACACGATTCGCGACGTCGGCGAGCAGGCTACTGGGCGCGTCCGGAATCCGGAATGAGGTCGTCGTCCCCTACAACAAGAGGCCAGCCACGACCTGGCCATGCACATCCGTCAGACGATACTGACGGCCCTTGAATTTATAGGTCAGCCGCTGATGATCGATTCCCAGGCAATGCAGGATCGTGGCGTTGAGATCATGGACATGGACTGGATCGTGAGCGATGTTGTAGGAAAAATCGTCGGTTGCTCCGAACGTGATCCCGGGCTTGATGCCGCCTCCAGCCAGCCACATTGTAAAGCAGCGGCCATGGTGATCCCGGCCATAGTTGTTGCTTTCCAGCTTTCCCTGGCTATAGATCGTGCGACCGAATTCGCCGCCCCAGACGACCAGCGTGTCATCCAACAACCCTCGCTGCCGAAGATCCCGAATCAAGGCCGCACATGGCTGATCCACGTCCCGGCATTGCAAACGCAGATCGCTGGGCAGATTGTAGTGTTGGTCCCAGCCGCGGTGATAAAGCTGCACGAAACGCACGTCCCGTTCGAGCATCCGCCGGGCCAGCAAGCAATTCGCGGCAAACGAGCCCGGCGTCCGTGCATCGGGGCCGTAGCTGTCGATCGCGTGTTCGGTCTCGTCCTGCAAGTCGGTCAACTCCGGAACCGCGGTCTGCATACGATGCGCCAATTCGAATTGCGCAATTCGTGTCGCAATCTCCGGGTCCCCCGTCGTTTCAAATCTGGCTTGATTGAGCTCGCTCAAGGAGTCCAACATGCGTCGACGCGAGGCGGCATCAATGCCAGGCGGGTTGGACAGGTACAGCACCGGGTCGCCCGTCGACCGAAAACTGACTCCCTGATGGTTGGATGGCAGAAACGCTGATCCCCACAAGCGTGTATGCAAGGGGTCATCGGGGCGTGCCGCGCTGCCGCGTGACAACAGCACGACAAACGCGGGCAGGTTGGCGTTCTCACTACCCAAGCCGTAGCTTAGCCAAGCTCCCAGGCTGGGGCGTCCCGGCTGCTGATGCCCGGTCTGCAAGTAAGTCACGGCCGGGTCATGGTTAATCGCTTCGGTGTTGACCGATTTGATGAAGCAGAGTTCGTCCACCATCTTGGCAAGCTTCGGCAGCAATTCGCTGACGCTCGCTCCAGATTCACCGTGTCTGGCAAACCGAAACGCCGAAGGCGTTACGGGAAATGTCGTTTGCTTGGATGTCATCCCGGTTAAACGTTGGTTGCCACGAACCGAAGCGGGCAATTCCGTTCCCCGGAGCGCCCCAAGCGTCGGTTTGTCGTCAAACAAATCCATCTGCGACGGGCCACCGTGCATAAACAAATAGACGATGCGTTTGGCACGCGGCGGTACCCGGGACGCTCCGTCACACAGCTGAGGATTCAGCAACGACATCAGGGCGGCCGTGCCAACCCCGGTCGCGGCGGCGCCGAGAAATTCGCGGCGCGGGATCGCGAGGTGGTTGAATGGAGGGCCTGTTCCGCTGCATCGGTCATGGCAGGGAGAGGCAGCAGAGTGCGTCGCCATCGACGTGCCGCGCGTGGATCGTTTGTTCATGGTTTCGTAATTGTCTCGTCGAGACTCAAAATGATGCTGGTCACGGTTGTCCATGCGGCTAGCTCGACCGGGTCGAGCGATGCGTTTGCGGCTGACGCGCCAACTTGCAGCAGATCCAGGCCTTCGTTCGGGCGACGCGCAAATGTCGTTCGCTGTTGATGGAATAATTGCAGAAGAATGCGAGATTCCTCGGGCGTGGGCGCGCGTGCCGTAGCCGCACGAAACGCCCACGCGAGGCGGTCCCGGTCACCAGTGGACGCCACCATCAGGCGTTCCGCGAGCACGCGAGCGGCTTCGACGAAGGTTGGATCGTTCATCAGCACCAGGGCCTGGAGCGGCGTGTTGGTCCGTGATCGTTGGACCGTGCATGTCTCGCGGGTCGTCGCATCGAAGACCAGCATATTCGGGGGAGGAGACTGGCGTTTCCAGAATGTGTAGAGGCTGCGGCGATAAAGTGCAGGGCCAACGCTTTGACCATAGCTGCTGTCGCCGTCGTAAGTGACATCCTCCCAAAGCCCGGCGGGCTGGTACGGATTGACACTCGGTCCACCCAGATTCTCGGCCAACAGCCCGCTAATCAACAACGCGCTGTCGCGAAGCGTTTCGGCATCCAGCCGGAAGCGGGGCCCACGTGCCAGCAACCGATTTTCAGGGTCGCTTTGATACAGCGCCGGTCGGCCAATCGAGGACTGGCGGTACGTTGCCGAGGTCACAATCAGTCGCAGCAGGTGTTTGATGTCCCAACCGGATTCGACCAATTCAACCGCCATCCAGTCGAGCAATTCCGGGTGGCTGGGCCATTCGCCTTGGGTGCCGAAGTCATCAACCGTCTTGACGATACCCGTGCCGAACAACTGGTACCAAAGGCGGTTCACCGTGACGCGGGCGGTGAGCGGATGAGATGGCGCGACCAGCCACCGGGCCAGGTCAAGCCGCGACAATGGCGGTTCACTCGGCAACGACCGCTCGGTGTCCGAACGCGGTCCTGATTGGTTCCGATCAAGAAATTCCGGGAAGCTCGCAGTAACCGGTTCGCCCGGTTGATCGTATTGCCCGCGCGTCAGCATGAACGTCGGGCGCGGACTTTCGGAATCACGCATCACCATCGTGGTGGGGACGTTCTTGAGCAGCGTGCGCTGCCGGTCGCGTAGTTGGTCGAGCGTGTTGGACGCTACGGCAAATCGCCGGTCGGCGTGATTCTCCAAGAACCACGTTCGGAGCTTTTTCCGTTGATCCGGATCGCGTGACTCGGGCGGACGCGCGATAACGCCGCGAACCAATTGGCTGGAAGCAAGCTCGGCAACCTCGAAAGCCGTCAATTCCCGATCGTAGAGCCGCACATCATCGATCTGACCGCTGAATGATGCGCTGGCTTGTCGCCGTCCAATCCGGAGCGGCTGCTGATTGCGAATCGAACCGGTCAAGTGGTCGTGGGTGATCGCGACGGGAACAGATCGGCCGTCTAAGTAAACACGCACGCCGACCGCTCGACTGGTGCCATCGTAGGTAACC
>JAUIHJ010000359.1 GCA_030432015.1 bacterium | reverse complement strand
GGTGGATCAGGCGTGCGCTGTTCCGTTTCGGGAACGGGTCGACGGCATCGAATTTTGTTTGATCACGTCGAGCTCCGGCCGCTGGAAGTTTCCCAAAGGCTTTGTCGAGCCGGGCGAGACCTTAACCGAAGCGGCCTTAAAGGAAGCCTTTGAAGAGGCCGGACTCCACGGGCGGGTCGTAGGAGATCCGATTGGGTTTTACCGCATTGAAAAGAAGGGGAGTCCCAAGAACGTCTTCGCGTTGCTGATGGAAGTCTTGCGTGCCGACGACTCGTGGGAGGAAGAAGACATGCGGCTCAGGCGATGGGCCACGGCGGACGAGGCCCATTCGCTGGTTTCGGAACCTGCCTTGCACGAATTACTGGACGTGGCCCATGCGCGGCTCCGCATCGCCTGAGCAGCGGGCTGAGATGATGATGCCGAGCAAGCGTCGCCGACGATCCTCACGATGACCCGGCATGACGCACGTCGTCGCCGCTCACCAGATAGACGACTTCCTTGCAGATATTGACTGCTTGATCTGCGATCCGCTCGAGGTGGCGGGCAATCAAGATCTGCGCCAGCGCGTCGGCCACGTCTTGCGTCCCTTTGAGCACACCGTGGAGCACTTCGTCGCTGAGTAGTTTCTTCGTGATCTGCGCATGCATGGCGTCGATGACATCATCGTGCGAGCGGGTGGTGTCGGCTTTCTCCGCGTCGCGTTGAAAGTACGCGGAGGCCGCATCGGCCACCATGGAGCAAACCAGGCCGGCCATCTTCTGCAGGTCCGTTTGCACGCGATGATCGACTTCCGTCTGCATCAGATCCAGTGCCTCGCAGACGTTGATGACCTGATCCCCAATTCGCTCGAGTTGCGCGGTGATATGCGTCACGACCAGGATGTATCGCAATTGGGTGGCCACGGGACTATAGACGGTTAGCATCCGGACGGCTTCGTGATCAATCTCGGTCTGCATCTGATCCAGCTGAGCCTCGGCTGCATTGACCTCGGCGCGCACGTTCTTGGTGCGGTCCCGGACGGCGGCCGTCGCCAGTTCGACCATGCTTAGCGCCAGGGTCGCCATCTTCGCCATGCGATCTTGCAAGTCGTCCAGCTCATTGTCGAATTTCTTCATCGTGATTCTCCCTGGCGTTTCCTGGTCCAGCCCGAGTTTCGGGCACGCCCTGCTGTCTGAAGTTCCGTCGCGTCGACTCCTGCCGAGCCGCCGATTTGCCAAGTGCACGGGGACCCGGCGCCGGTTGAGCGACAAGTGACGCGGATCACTTGTCGGGGGCTTAGCCGTACCGACCTTGGATGTACATTTCCGTCTTCTCATGCTGTGGATTAAAAAATACCTGTGACGTTTCGCCGTGTTCAACGACCTCGCCGAGCAACATGAAGATGCATTCGTCACTAGCCCGGCGCGCCTGCGCCATATTGTGCGTGACAATCACAACCGTATATTTCTCGCGCAGCGTTTCCAATAGTGATTCGATCTTTTCGGTCCCCTCGGCGTCGAGCGCCGAGCACGGTTCGTCCATCAGGATGACGCGAGGTTTCAGTGGCAAGAGTCGGGCGATGCACAGCTTCTGTTGTTGCTCCAGGGTCAGACGAGTCGCCTTCATCCGCAGCTTGTCCTTGACATCGTCCCATAAATCGACCTCGCGGAGCGACGATTCGACCAGGGCATCACGCTGCGAACGATTGAGGTCGCGACGCCGCGTATGCACGCGGATGCCAAACAACACGTTGCGGTAGATGGAGATGGGTAGGGGATTGGGGCGTTGAAAAACCATGCCGACCGTCTTGCGCAGTTCACTCAACGAGACATTGGCATCGTAGATATTCTTGCCCAGAATTGAGATTTCGCCCGTGGTCGTTACGTTGCCATAACGTTCATTGATCCGGTTGAAGCAGCGCAGCAGCGTTGTCTTGCCACAGCCGGAAGGTCCGATGAGTCCTGTCACCAGCCCTTTCTTGACATTCAGCGTGACGTTCCTGAGCGCCTGGAAATTACCGTACCACAGGCTCAGATCTCGCGTGTGGAGGCAGATTTCAATACGTTCGCTCGTTGCCGGCTCACTCATCAACCAAATCCTCCCGTGACGTACGCATAGGTCAGTTTGTCATCTGGCTCGGTGAACATCTTTTCGGTCGGCCCCGTTTCGATCAGCTGCGAGTTGTTAAAGAACGCGGTATGATCGGCCAGGCGGTGTGCCTGCTGGACGAGGTTGGTGACCAGCACAATCGTCATCTCCTGCTTGAGTTCCAAGAGTACATCTTCGATCTTCATTGTGGTCACGGGATCAATCGCGATTGAAAATTCGTCCAGGCAGAGAATCTCCGGGCGGTGGGACAGGGCACGGGCCAACGTCAGTCGTTGTTGTTGACCGCCCGATAACTTCGTGCCCAATGTTTGCAGCCGATCCTTGACTTCGTCCCATAGCACGGCTTGCCGCAGACATTTCTCGACTAACGCGTCTAACTCGTGGCGATCAAACAGGCCAGCCCGCCGCGGCGCATATGCGACGTTTTCGTAAACGGTTAACGGCAACCCCACCGGTAGCGGAAACACCATGCCGACGCGCCGTCGCAGGTCGTAGACGTTGCGCAGGCGGTTGACATCCTGGCCATCGACCTGCACCTGACCCTGCACCTTCGCGGATCCGATGAAGTCGATCGTCCGGTTAATGCACTTCAACAGCGTCGTCTTGCCCGAATTGGCAGGGCCAATAATGCCAAAAATCTGGTTGCGTGGTATTTCCAGGCTGATGTCCTGTAAGGCGACCTGGGTGCCGTAGGAGACCGATACATCCTGAAAGCGGATATGCTGTTCCATAATTCGTCGGCGACGTCGCCCTCCCTACCACTTCTTCCGCGAACGCAAAAAGATGCGTAAGCCGATGGCAAAACTGTTGACCAACAACACGAGACCAATCAGGACCACCGCCGTGCCATAAAGTAACTCATCGCTGATCCCGCGTATTTGCGTCGACAACGCAAACAGGTGGTAGGACAGGGCCATAAATCGGTCGTTGGGCCCGTACGGCACCATGTACTCCCAACCCGCGTCGGCGATCGGGACGTAGAGCACGGCGCCGGTAAATAGAATCGGCGCGGTCTCGCCCGCAGCCCGCGCCACCTGCAAAATGACGCCGGTCAGGATCCCTGCGATCGAGTTGGGCAACACAATGGTGCGGATCGTTTGCCAGCGAGTGGCACCCATGTTCCAACAGGCTTCGCGAAATGACATGGGGACAGCCGCCAGCGCTTCGCGCGTACTGGTAATGATCACCGGCAATGTCATCACCGCCACGGTGCAGGCCGCAGCGAGCAATGATCGTCCCATGTAGGCGAAGTGCACGAACGCACCGACGCCAAACAGCGCATGCACGATGCTCGGCACGCCCGCCAAATTCATCACGGCCAGATTGATGATCCGCGTGATCCAGTTGTCGCTGGCATATTCATTCAGATAGACTCCCGCCAGAATTCCGATCGGCGCCGCGACCAGCAGCGAAGTGAGGACCAGAAAGAACGTCCCGATCAGTGGCGCCCAGATGCCCCCAGCGGTCAAATTGTTCTGTGGGTTGGTGACCAGGAAATCGACCGACAGCGCGGGCCAGGCCTTCACCAACAGGAACGTCAAGATCACCACGACGGGCAGGAAGCAGGTGAGTGCCATCGTCAGGAAGACATATTTGGCAATCGCCTCCTTGATGTTCTTCCACTTTTCCAAGGCGGTCGCGGTAAAGACTTCGCGGCAGCAGATCTCCAGGCGATCCCCGACACGCAAGGCGAGCTGCTGTGAGCGAGCCAAGTCGGTCAGTTTGGCATAGGCCACCTCGAAGCTATCCCACGGCGCCTGTTCCGTGCCTTTGCCACGGGCCGGCGTAAACGGATCAACAAAGTACTGGTGGCTTGGAGTGCCGTTCGGCGGTGGCGATGCGCCAGCGCGAGCGATGCAGGTAAGCATGACGGTTGGCCCGCCGCGGTTGCCGTCGCTGGACGGGGTCCGCGACGTGTCCGTGCCAAGCGCTTCGAGCGCCTGTCGCAGCGAGGTGAAGGGCTGCTCGCGGCTGCCGTCGGCATCACTTGACGAACGGGGTTCTTCCTCTGACGTACCGGTCACGAAGTATTGCAGGCAGTCGGAATTCGGTTCAGTCATGCTTCTCACCTCGGATTCCCTTGACGACCAGATCGGCTGTCAAGTTGACGACGAAGGCGATGGCAAAAAGGACGATGCCGATCACAAAGAGGACCCCGTAATGTTCTTCGCCCGAAACCGTCTCCCCCAGTTCGGCAGCGATGGTGGCGGTCAACGTCCGCACTGGATCGAGCAGGCTATGGGGGATCTGCACCGCGTGTCCGGTAGCCATCAGCACGGCCATGGTTTCGCCGATCGCCCGCCCCACCCCCAGCAGGACCGCCGCCAGCAGTCCGTTTTTGGCCGCCGGAAACAGCACCCGTGAGACAATCTCCCAACGACTGGCACCCAACGCGAGGGCCGCTTCTCGGTAAGAATCGGGAACCGCACGCAAGGCATCCTCGGATACGGAGACGATGATCGGCACGCTCATCAAGGCCAGGATGATGCCGCCATTGAGGACGTTGATTCCGACCGGCGCGCCCGTCGCCCAGATGATGATCGGTCCCAAGACCATGTAGCCGATGAATCCCCACACCACCGACGGGATCGCGGCCAGCAATTCGATCACCACCTTGAGTGTTTCCTTGCTGCGCGGCCCCGCGAACTCGGCGACGTAGACCGCAGCCCCCAGTCCCAGCGGCACGGCAATCAACATCGCCAGTCCCGTGACCGAGATCGTTCCGGCCAATAACGCCAGGATTCCGTATTGCGGTCGCACCACCGAATCGGGACGCCAGTTCGGACTGGTGAAGAACTCCTTCAGGTCCAGTCCGCCCAACAGCATCTCCGACCCCTCGCGGAATACGAAGAAGAAGATGGCAAAGACGAATAGGATCGCGCTCCAGCCACAGATGCGGATGATCCATTCGACGAGCGGTTCGCACCAGTCGACGGCCACGTGGAACGTACGCAGCATCGACCACGGGCGTGGCGGCGATGGCTCGCGATTCGCGTCGGCTTCGGGCATCAACCTACTCCTTGGCAGCGGAATCCGCGTCCTTGGTCTCCGCGTCCGCGCCGGGCATCTTGACCGGCACATATCCCAGGTCCAAGACGATCTGCTGTCCGGCGTCGGACATGATCCAGTCGATGTAGTCCTTCAGTGCTCCGGTCGGCTCGCCCAGCGTATAGATCTGTAATGGACGGGAGATCGCGTAGCTCCCGTCGGCCGCCGTCGCGACGCCCGGCTCGACGCCTGGCTGGCCCTTCTCCTGGGAAACCTTGAGCCACTTGATCTCGTCCGTCTTATAACCCATGCCGCTGTATCCGATCGCGCATGGCGTGCGGGACACCAGGGCCACCACATCTTTTGAGCCACTTTGGTCGATCGAACCGAGCTTGAAGTCGCGTTGTTTTCCCAGCACGGCCTCGCGGAAATAGTGGTAGGTTCCTGAATTGTTCTGCCGGCTGACGCGGGTAATCTCGCCGCTGTCACAATCGACGTTGTCGACCCCGAGGGCAGACCATGACTCGAGCTTCCCGCCATCGCCATAGATTTCGGCAAGTTCCGGAAGCGAGATCGATTCTAAGGGGTTGTTCTTGTGGACATACACTGCCAGGGCGTCGAGGCCAACGACGATCTCTTGCGGTCGACTCCCCGTATTTTCTTCGGCCCGAGCCAACTCCTTAGCCTTCATCTTGCGGCTGGCGTTGGCCATGTCGGCGACACCATCGATCAGGCTGGCGATTCCGACGCCGGACCCGCCCCCCGAAACCTGAATACTGATTTCCGGATGGGTCTTGTTGTATTCCTCCGCCCAGGCCTGCGCGAGGTTGACCATCGTGTCCGAACCCTCGACACGAATCGTGTTCTGTTGCGATCCTGAACCACCCGTGGCGTTGGGATTGTTACGCCGCGTGCCACACCCGAGGCACGCGACAACGAACAAAGGCAGACAGATCATCACGACCAGCTTGCAACGGGACATTAAATACTCTCCATCGTTGATTTGTTTGAGCTTGGTGGTAAACGTTGGCGGCGACCACGCCGTTGGGCGCGGGGCGGCGCGCCGAGATCGCTTGACGTGTTCTCTCTTGGGACCACATCGCCATGTGTTGTAACGCATTGCCATTCAGCCGCTTCCGGCTGCGTATCGACTCGCCTGGCGGGCGTCGACAATTGGATCGCGAACCTGCTGCGGCGGCGCCAATTGCCGTACACTCCACTCAGTTTCACCGTCGGAGACAATGGAGCTGAGCGGAATGTCGACAAACGTCGTGTGGGCGGTTTTCTGGCCATCGAATCGCTGGTTCCTGCCAGGCACGCCGGCAGGGGACCAAACCATGGAAAAACAACTGTTCACGGAGCAACGTGCCGCGTTCCAACTAATTCATTCAAAACCGGTGCCGAATGCGGCGATCCTGCGAATTCATTCGAAATCCACAAGGGGGGAAGGCCGACGCACTCGCTGGATTCGTCGTATTCGACCGTTTTTCACCGAAGCGTCCCTGAAGTTTCGCGGGCGAACTCCCCTACATGTGTGTCGCGGAGCAATTTCGCGGGGACCGTGCATATCCGCGCGAATGAGCACTCCAGGCAACGTTTGCGTCACAGGTGCACCCCACAGAGCAGCCACCCGCACGACTGGTATGGAGATTGCATTAGGAATTGCGTAAGTGAAGTGTGATTTAAGCCTATTCGGACGTCGTTGCAAACCCATGACCGGCGCTGATACAAAAGAACTCCTGTCGCCCACTTCGTTCGTCTGCCAGGATGGCATGTGAAAGCGGGCAAGACCTCAGGCCATCCCATCAGCAGGTGAGTTTCGTGTCGCATGCACCGAAGTGGATCAGCGCCGCGGGTAATGAGCCCGTCACCAAGGTCGCTGTGCAGACCTTGCGCAGCCGGTTGGAAGCGGTGCAGGAGTACCTGCCCCTGGCCGCGCTCAGTCACGAGGAAAGTGTGGAATACGTCCACCAATTGCGGGTCGCGTCCCGCCGCGCAGAAGCCGCGATGGAGATGTACCGGGAATTGTTGCCGGAATGGCGCGCGGCGTGGGTCGAAGAGCAATTGGGGCGAATCCGAAAGCACTCGAACGATGCCCGGGACGACGATGTACTCGTTCGGCGGTTAGAAGCCGTCGATGCCTCAGCCGCGGGCAAGTTGTTGCAGCATGTTCGCGTACATCGTGTCGAGTCCCAGCGTCCCATCCTCAAAGTCTACGAAAATTTAACGAAGAAAAACGGGCGTTTTGGGCGGCGCGTGGAGAAACTGCTGAGCCGGGTGCGACTGCGAGGAAAAGGCCGTAAATCCAAGGAACCAACCTATCGAGAGTGGGCCGATTCGCACCTCCGGCCGATCCTCGATGCGTTCTACACGACCTCCGAAAGCGACCTGGCCGACACCGCCGACCTGCACCAGTTCAGAATCCTGGGCAAGAAGCTACGGTACGCCATGGAATTACTCTCTGCCGCGTTTGGCTCTGAGTTGCGTCGCACCGCCTATCCGCTGCTGGAGAAACTCCAAGACGAACTTGGCAAGGTCAATGACCACGCCGCGGCGATCGAGCGGATTCGGCTCATGATCGAAAAAGACCAGGGCACATCACGTGGCGAATATCTGAAAGAAATGCTCAAAGGGGAACGCGCTCAGCTGCAAGCGTCGCGCCAGCGATTCAACGGCTGGTGGTCCGCGAAGCGGCGGGACCAGATCCGTGAAGCATTCGAAAAGGCCATGCTGGGCTAGGCTCAAGCCGGGCCCGCATCGCCGCGATGAGACGTCGCCACCAGCAGATCGCGGCTCATTTTCTCGACTGGAATTCTGAGCTGCCTCGCATTAATCTTCAGGCTGTTAAGGTTCAGTGAAGTTTTGGTGAAGATTCCGTTTGACCGTCGCATTGAGGAATTTGCCCTTGTTGATTGCCGCGACCGACGTCGAGTCGCTGGAGATTGGTTCCATCCTGATGGGCTTAGTCGGCGGGTTGGCGCTGTTCCTATTCGGCATGGATCAGATGTCCGATGCGCTCAAGCTGATCGCCGGCGACGGGCTACGCCGAGTGCTCGCGAAGCTGACGACCAATCGATTTACCGGAGCGATTGCGGGCGCGCTGGTGACGGCGGTCATTCAATCCTCGTCCGTGACCACGGTACTGGTGGTGGGATTCATCTCCGCGGGCATCATGTCGCTCACCCAGTCGATCGGCGTCATCATGGGTGCCAATATCGGCACGACCATTACGGCGCAACTGGTGGCCTTTAAGGTCACGCATTATGCCTTGCTG
>JAUIHJ010000358.1 GCA_030432015.1 bacterium | reverse complement strand
TCCGGAATCCCCGTGAAGGGTGACGCAATCGATCCGTTCCCAATCCCAATCGCCGCCTTGTCGACAAAGATCGTCTTCGCGGCGGTCTCCGACTCAAACCACGTGTTGAAGACACCGCCGGGGGTCCCATCGCCGTCGCCGTCAAGTCGCGTACCCGTGAAATCGCGCATCACGCGACCGGCTTGCGGACGGAAATTCAGCCGCAGTTCATAGTCGCCTTCGGTAACGCCCCCCAAGCCGGAGTCCTCGACATGCGGGTTGTACTGATCATTGCCGCTGGCACTGATCCCGACCCAGTACGTGCCGGCGCCGAGCGTCAGTTCCAGGAAAGAATCATTGCTGTAGTAGTCGTCATTCTGAGCGATCAAAACCCTCGAGCCGTCCGGCTCGGCTCGGTACAACCGCATCACTGAGTCGAGCAGGCTGGAGTCGGGCTGACGTTCGGCAAACACCTCGGCCGAAAACAGCCCCGTTTCAGGTACGACCACGCGATACATATCGATATCGCTGCCGTCAGGTCGGTGCAGATACTTGCCGTGTACGAGATCCGCGGCACCGGGATAGACGCGTTCGAGCTCATTGTCAAATTGCAACAGGACTTCCCCAATGCCCTGTCCGGCCATGATGGTCACCGGCGGTAAATCCGTCGCGTGCCCCAAGAACAGGAGATGCCCTATTTCGTGCAACGCCGTCTCAAACCAGCTCGACTTCTGCGGGTCGTCGGTCGCGCCAAATTGATCATCCCAAATCTCTGCGTTGTCCAGGATCAAGATGCCGCCGCCGGCCAGACCAATCACGCCACCCGGTCCCGTGGGAACCGTTGGATCCAACGCGCGCATGTCGCCCGTGGCAATCGTCAATCCCTGTGAATTGGACTCGGCGAATTGCACGCCCAGCGAGTCGCCATAAATCTGGAACACCTCGCGGGCCCGGTCCTTCTGGGCTTCGGTGATCAGGTTGAAAAGCGGCTGGCCGCCCTGATCGATGCCAATGTCGGTCCGGAAATTGTAGAAGATGGTCTCGATCCCCAAGGTGGCGTCCGGACCAGCCAGCAAATGGTTTTCGACCGGCACATCGCGATGCCCGGGCTCGTCAATCCCGCCTGGAAAATTCAGATCGTAAGGCATGGCTTCGATCGACGAAGAAATGATCAGGCTATCGAGCGCCTGCACTGCGACCGAAGTCAAGCCTCCGCCGCGCGTCACCCCCGTCACATTCGAGAGGGCAATCCGGCTGCCGCCGTTCGAACTGGCTTGCACGCCAACGGCCGCTCCGTTGATGGCGTTACTGATCGCCGTGGCAAGTTGATCCGACGTCATGCCGCTGTTAAAGGGAATCGCAAAGTCACCGACCGTAATCCCATTGCCGCTCGCCGTGTTTTCAAATTCGAATATGGTGGTTTGCGCGCCAACGATGGTCAGCGTCTGCCCGTCGACCGTCGCCGCGCCCGTGCCCACGACATTGAGCGTCGTGCCGACGGTCTGTGCCGTCGAAAAGCTGGAGCCTTGATCGATGCCGTCACCAAGCAATAACGGGGCCACGGGAATCGGTTCGGTATTGCCGATTCGCAAGCGCAGCGCACCGGTTCCCACCACGGTTGCCAGGTCACCGTCAAAGATCAGGACAGCGAGATCCTTGGCTGGATCGTATCGAATCGACGTGGGGTAGACGATCTGGTCGTCGGTATTTTGAACCGTGTCGTTCGTGTAGTGAAGCTGGTAAAAGGCCGGGTCAACCACCGAAAGGTTGTTGCCCGTCGGCGAGGTGTTGATGGCACGATCGTGCAGGTCGTCATCGTTAAAATAAACGTGAATCTGGTCGCGTGCCTGCTGCAGCGTGTTGGTGACCGGATTTCGCGTGATCGGCTGGGGCACGACGGAGACGATGCGCGCGCCAAGATCAAGCGAGAACTGCAAGCCAAAGTCTTTCCCATTGTCGACGTCATCGTCGGTCGTGTCATTGAAAGCGCCGCCGGCCACATTGCGCAGCGCAAAGGGGCCCGTTCCCAGAATCGCGACGTGATAGAGATCGTCCGGCAGGGTCTCCTTGAAGCGGAAAATGACTTCACGCGGCGAATCGCCAATGCCGACAAAACCAGGGTCGACCACCACATCATTCGCGCCAGACAGGATCAAGGGCGAATAGTTAATGTTGCGGGAACCAACCAGCGTGCCCGCGTCGCCGGACTGCAATTCAGCCGTCACCAACAAGCTGGCCTGGGGATGGCTGTTGAGCGCACTAACGACTTCGCCCGCCGTGGTGGGCGAGGCGACATTGGAATTGAGATCGATAAAGACGTTGCCGTCGGCCACCGTCACCACCGGCGGACTCACACCACCCCGGTTCGTCTTGGTCACGAAGATTCTGGTGCCGTTGCCGTCTGGCCCCGTCTCAACCGAACGAAACTTGATCTGCAACCGGCTGCCGGCGTTAAAATTCGACGTCACCGCGGCTCGATTCGCGCCGTCGAGGACCACTGGCGAATAGTTGATGTCGGCATCGCCAATCCGCGCCGCAGGGCTATTCCCCGTCCGGACCGCGGCGGTAATCAGCGCACTCGCCGGCCCGTTGTTCAGCGCGTCGACCAATTGCCCCGCCGTCGTGGGAGTCGTCGAGTTGCTATTGAGCTCGACGAAGATCGTCTCTTCGCGGACCGTGATGTTGGGCGCAGCACCGGCGCCAAGATTGTTGCGAATGAACTCCAACGAGATCCCGTTGCCCGACTCGCCGAAATTTTTCGCCGCAAAGTCAACGAGCGCCGAACCGTTGGTGTTGAAATCGGTCGCCGCGTCCGCAACCTGAAAACGACCGTCCGCCGCGCGGGTGATCTGAATCCCCGTGGCCACCACCTCATTGTCCGCATTAACGCTCGATAGCGTCGACGGATCGATGGCCTGACCGCTGTTAAAACGGAATACAAGTTCGTTCGGCGCAATATTCCGGATCTGACCGTCCAGCAGCAGCGAGCCTTGGTTGGGCTGGATCCCTACAAGCTGAGGACCAACAGCCAGGAGCTGTCGGGCCTCCAAGGGCTCCAGGTTCAACCGGCGTTGCGAGCGCTGCAAACGTTCGCCTCGGCGCTTGTGCCTCTTCTTATATTCCCACTGCGACATCGGAAATCGCCGGACGCTCATAAACCAAGACCTCGAAAAGCGACAAGGGAGCTGACGTAAAGGGCGTCAAAATCACCCCGGTTTTTCACGCGCCGAAAGGCCCGCCAAACAGACAGAAAAGCAGAAAACCCACCTTCCAATGCCGTAAAAATAGAAAGACCAGGGGATCTAGAAAACCAGTTCGGGTAGTTTTAGACCACTTTTTGGATTGTAATTGGTACCGAAATGAATGCAACGAAAAAGCGAGTTAACCCTTGAAAGGAAGGGCATTTGACGCTTGTCGCCGCGACGCCGATCCGTTCCGAAATCGGTCCCCACGACAACATGCACACCCACCATTAGAGGAGTCTCACACCTCGTAAATGCAAATCTGCAAATCCCAAGTGATCAGCTCGGTTTTGACGATCCAGCGCCTGCTTCCGTTCCCCGCCTCGCACGATTGTGAAAGAAATAGAATACAAATTCGCGTTACCCCCCCACGGCAGTGACGTCGGCACCTCGGCACCGAGTTCCCTGTGCGACGGCGCACCAGGCAGTTCGCCCCAGATCGGCAGCCTGCGCATCAAAACTTGCCGCCTTTTCCTTGCCCCTCCTTTTTCGCAACGCCGCGCTGCCCGTCTCTGTCTTTCGGTCACCGTGGCGGTTTTCAACAGCCAACAAGGAGCGACAATTCGAAGCAGGACGCTTTTCGCCATTCCGGTGGGCTACCTGACGGTACGGCCGCCACCCAAACTCGCTCGACCATGGTCACTCGAAACACATCACTCTCCAGAGGGGTCATCATCGGCATCTGGATTCGATTCTGCGTCCGTGCCTTGATCTTCAGCGGAGTCCGTTTCCGATCCGCGCTTTGCTGCGGGCTTCGATTTGGGTTTTGGCTTGCGTTTGACGCCCGGTTCCACACCTGGGTCAAGCTCGCCCTTGGCTTCCATGACCCGGAGCTTTAAGTCGTTGAGCTCATCTTCGTTGGCCACGTCGACACGGAGGATCTTGATTTCCTTCGCCGTTTCCGGGTCCGCGGCCGCTTTTACAAACGGCTTTCGACCGAACAGGATGTTACACACGTTGCGATCGCCGACCCCGACCGCCATCACCACATGGGTTGCTTCGATTTTCGCCACTTCGGCGTCGGCAAACTTCGCTGATTCCACCATCAATATCACCTCACGTTCTGATCAAAGACGACAGTATGAGGTTAATCGGATTGCTTCGTCCACCCATCTGCGCGAGGAAATTCGGCCAGATCCCCAAGAAAACCATCCATCCCAGCCAGAAACGGGACAGCCTGCGCTATCCAGCGATAATCTCCCGAATCGGCTTGCCCAGGTCGATTTCGAGCCGCTTTTGCCCGGGAACCTCCAACCGATGAGGCTCGAGCCCTAATTGGTGAAGCAGGGTGGCGTGCACATCGGTGACGTAGTGCCGATGCTCGACGGCATGGAACCCCAATTCATCGGTCGCGCCATGCACAACGCCGCGTTTCAGACCGCCACCGGCCATCCAGATGGAAAACCCGTAAGGGTGATGGTCACGTCCGTCACTCCGCTCGGCACCTGGCGTCCGCCCGAATTCGGTGCCCCAGACCACCAGCGTCTCATCCAACAGCCCCCTTTGTTTGAGATCCATGATCAGCGCCGCGATGGGCTGATCCACGGCCTCAATCCGGCGGCCATGATTCTCCTTGAGTTTGGAGTGCGAGTCCCATCCGTCGTCGTAGAGCTGGACGAACCGAACACCCCGCTCGACCATACGACGGGCCAACAGGCAAAGCCGCCCAAACCGTTTCGTGGCAGCACGCTCCAGTCCGTAGAGTCGATTCGTCGCCGCAGTTTCCGACGCGACATCCAAGGTGCCGGGAACTGACATTTGCATTCGAAAGGCGAGCTCATACGACTTGATCCGTGCCTGAAGCGCAACATCGGCCGGATCGTCGGTCGCAGCTAAGTGATTTAGCGTCTGCAGCAGGTCGAGCTGATCGCGTCGTTCTCGCCGAAAGACCTGTTGGCCGGGGCTCCCGAAAGGCAGAGGGTTCGTCGGATCAATGCGGATGGGCACACCTGCATGGGCCGGTCCGAGGTAGCTGGCACCGTGGGCCCCGACGCCTCCGCAGCAATCACCGGGCTGACCACCCATGACCACGAACTTGGGCAAGTTATCGTTCAAGGACCCCAACCCATAATTCACCCAGGAGCCAATCGACGGGTAGAATCCGTCAAAGATGTGGCGCCCCGTATGAAACTGCAACTGTGCTGCGTGGTCGTTGTCCGTTGTCCACATCGATCGCACGATTGCGAGGTCGTCGGCGCAACGGCCCAAATGTGACCACCAATTGCTGATCTCAATTCCGCTCTGACCGCACTTGCGAAAGCCCGCCTGCAACGGGTACAGCTTCGGCATCAAGTTCCGTGGGGTACCGGCGAAGTCGCGCACACGATTCCGATAGTGGGGTGAATTGAGAACCTGTTCCCCATAGGGCGACTCGTCAATGGTCTGTCCCGCATATTTGGTCAAGGCCGGCTTGGGGTCAAACGACTCGACGTGGCTCGTCCCGCCCAACATGAACAGCCAGATCACATTCTTCGCCTGGGGAGCAAAATGCGGCAATCCGTTCGGCGGCTTCCAGCCGTGGTCCAGATCGTCTGGCGGCGCCGCCAGACTGTCCTGCTGCAGCAGGGAACCGAGGGCCACACCCGCCAACCCTCGACCACAGTCCGTCAAGAACGATCGACGGGAGGCCGCGTTGCGCCCGCTTGCCGGCAACACAGGCTGGCTCGCGGGACCAGCAGTCGCGGCGATCGAGCGTGGCGAACGTCGTCGTGGCGGGAGCTCGGGCTGGTCCATGGCATCGTCGCTTTCGGCTAACGGATCGTGACAAAATCGTGGTGACTAAAGAGTACCTGCATCAGGTTCTCCCTGGCTCGCAATTCCGGCTGGGTCGCGGGTGGCACGCGGCCAACCGCATTGCCCGTGAATCGCTCGAGCGACGACGTGGTTTTCAACAGCTGCGTGTTCCGGTGCAGGAACTGCCGACACGCAGACTGCTCGGCGTCGCTCGCATGACGACTCAGCACATGCTGAAACGCGGTCTCGATAAACGCTTCGTCGGTGGTCGACCCTGCCAGCGCGCGGGCCAGAATCCGTGATTGCTCCAGCACCAGCGGGCTATTGGACATCGCCAAAGCCTGCTGCGGCAGGATGCTCTCCTGGCGCCGATAGCATTCATTCGGATTCGCCAAGTCGAATAGCTCCAGCAGCGGCATCTTGTTGTCCGGCGTACTTCGAAAGTACAAGCTGCGTCGCCGTGACACCTGTCCCGTCGCTTCATCCAAATCCGGCCCGCCGCATGCCGTATCGAGCTGTCCAGCAATTGACAGCACACTGTCGCGGACAACTTCCGCCTCCATCCGCCGGGTATTCATCCGCCAATAATAACGATTCGCTGGATCGCGTGTCCGGTTCTCTTCGGCATCTGCGGCCGACGACGTCAAGCGATAGGTGGCCGACGTAACCAGCAACCGATGCAGACGCGTCATACTCCAACCGTTGGCCATTAGCTCGGCACTCAACCAATCCAGCAGTTCAGGATGAGTTGGCCGTTGGCCGCGAATCCCAAAATTATCGACGGTTGCGACTAATGGTTCGCCGAAGTGCCGCAGCCAAATGTGATTGACGCAAACCCGTGCCGTTCGAGGGTTACGCGGATCGGTCAGCCACCGGGCCAACGCCAGACGACGACCGCTCGACGTCCGCGGATACTCGTTGCCCAGCGCCGTATACGCCTGGGATTCCGCCGCGACGTTCTGCCGAGCTTGATCGGCCTCCCGCTGTGCCGCCTTGAGCTTCTCACTTGCGGGGTCGGTCGCGGCGCGCCTCAGTTGGTCAAGATTGAGTTCGGCCTGTTGAGCCGCCAGTTGCCGCTCGGCCAACGACGCGGCCCGCGCCAGCGCATCAAACGCCGGCGTTTGGTCATGCTTCGCTTGGTCCGCGGCGATCCGGGCGGCAAGCGCCCGCCGGGCCGTCTTGGCAACCGCGCATTCCTGCTCGACGATGGCGAGCTCCGCGGTCGCGGCCGCCACCTGTTTTTCCAGCGTTTGCCGGCTCGCTTCGGTAAAGGGTGGCGGCACGTTGTCAGTGACGCTGGTTGCCAATGGTGCATCGGCCGGTAAAGGATCGATCTGCAATTCGTCAAAATCGGCCGTCCCGCTATGGCACCACAGGGCAAACGTACCCGGGCGGCGTGGCATTGGCATCCGATAGGCCAACTTCAGGACGCCGTCGAGCCAAATGTTCAATAGGGGCCCGCGCACCGCGATCTCCATGGTGAGCGGCTTTCCAATTTCGACGGTGGCAGGCACGATCGCTTGACCGGGATACACGTCCCGCCCAGCCTGACGATGAAAGGCGTGCAACTTGGATTGCCCATCCTGCACATGCGTGTAGATGGCCTGCCAATCGCCGGGCGTTCGATCGAAGCTCAGTCCGATCGAATGCAATTCGCCGGGATCGGTGGTTGTGTACCGAATTCTCGCGCGAAAATCCGAGGGGTGCGGCTGCGTCGTCTGGATTGTCAGAAAGGTGCCAACCTGACTTTGGCGAAGCTGACCTTGCTGGCAGGCCCATGCTCCGCTGACCACATTCCAGCGGTCCGCCTCCAACTCCGAAAACATGTCATGCAGGTGCGGTGCCACGGCTGGTTGCGGCGATGCGCTCCCTGCGTCCTCCGCATCGAAGGCCGCCAGCTTGCGAACCAGCGAGGCCCGCTTGGCACGCGCAGCGTCGACGGCCGCACGCGCCGCGGCCAAGGTCTCGTCGCCACGTGCCTGCCGCCCTTTGAGAACATCAGGCTGCAGAGCCGGGTAGTAAGCCTGGACCGGCAACGTCACTTGGTTGATCGCCGAGACTTGGTGCCCGAACACTTCGGGGACGGCAGGCTCGAGCGGCCGATCCTGTTCGGGCCGGCGATCGTCACCGCGAATAAAGCGGTACGTTGGCGCTGCCGGGTTGGCGTCGAACGCCCGCGCTACGCCGTCGGCGGCAACTTGCTCCTGGCCGTTATCGGTGACGCTCGCTTCACGGCCGGAAAGCGGGTCAATCCGCAGACCGTGCGGCTCGAAGAATGCCCGCAAGCGGTAATAGTCCAACTGAGAAATGGGATCGAATTTGTGATCGTGGCAGCGTGCACATCGCATTGTCATCGCCAGCAGGCCGCGCGATGTTTGCTCGACCGTTTCAAATAACCACGTGTTG
>JAUIHJ010000357.1 GCA_030432015.1 bacterium | reverse complement strand
TCAGACAAACGCCAACAGTGCCAGGCTTGCCATCCAGCCAAGCCGGAAACACCAGACCTGATCGTGTGCGTTGCTGATTGCCGCTGGCTTGACCGTCGGCAGCGCGGCGCTGCTGCGTGGCGACTACTTCTGCACGCGCGCTTTGAGCTTGCCGACCACGTCCTGGAATTCTCCGCGAAGTTCGTTGAACTTCGCAACACTCTTATCCCCGGGTGCCTTGACGTAGTCCAGCATGATCGCCTCGGCGGCCAGAAACTCGTCGGCAATGTCCGCAATTTCGCTCGCCAGATGCGGCGGAATATTGGTCACACCGTTGGCATCGCCATGGAGCAGGTCCGCCTGATTGACCATCAAGCCACCGACGCGCACAGGAAGCCCCAGATGCAACATGTGGCAGTAGGCGTGCGAGCAGATCGTATTGCCGGTGAAAACGGGGTATTTCAATTCGCGGACTTGCTCGAGGTCGCGACCACCACCATTGGTGACCAGGCCGACCGAACCGAATGCCTGATAGGTTGAACACATCACCTCGCCAAAGACCGCCGCGACAGCCGGATCATCTGCGTCTTGAAAAACGACCACCGCGGGCCCCGGTAATTCGGCAAACTGTTCGAGCTGCTTTTGGATCGACCCATAGGCGTCGCCACCGGTGGGTGGTGCGTCAGAACGGAACTGGGCAGTCGATGCGAAGCCAACCATCGGCGGCAGTTCAGGAAAGTCGCAGCGCACACGCCCGTCCATGTATCCGACATTCCGCGGCCGGACGTCAAACAATTCGATGACGTTACAGATCGTGGGCGTGTCGAATTTCGCGAGTTTGTCGAGGGTGGCTTGGGTAACGGTCATCGAAGATCTTCCATGTTGAGGGAGTGAGGGTGGGGAGTGAGGCAAGACGGAGGTGAGCGAGGGGGTGGGTCAGTCGCGGCGGGCATTCAGTTGGGTTGTTTGCTGCTTCTCAAAAACAGCATGCCAATCACGCCATGCCTGCTGGTTAAAGCCGAAGCTGACGCCACCTCCGATTTCGACCAGGGCCGTGAGCGCCTCGTGATTGGGGACACGGACACGAAGTTGCTTGGGGACACCAAACTGGGCGATCGGCGTGCCAACATCGTCGTTGGGCCCGTAAGCAATACCGGTTGTCGTCGCGCCCGGCGATTTGCCTGCCGCGGCAGGATTCCGCACGGCATGTTCGGTTACCAAGGCGTCAATCAGGGGCACAATGGTGGTTGGATCGCTGAGTCTCCCCAGTGCGTGAGCAGCCCGATTGACTTGCTGGTTGTCAACGCTGTGTAACGTTCTCACAAAGGCCTGTACAACGGCGGGCGACGCACGCGGAACGACTTCCGCGAGGCTGGCGTGAAACACCTCGATGTCGGGATTTTCCAGGCAGGCCGAGACCAACACCTTGGTCGCCCGCGGATCGTCGATGCCGCCCAAGACTTCCACGTAGAGCAGGCGTAGCGGGCGAGATCGCTCGCGGGTCAGCATGTAGGCCAAGGCGGGAATGGCGGCCGGATCGCGGATCGCACGCATGTTTTGGATTGCGCCTTCCGTTTGCCCCTTGCTGATTTGGGCGCGCCAGATCTTTAGCTTCGATCGCCACTCTTTGGCCGCCAACTCCACTTTCTGGCGCGACTCCAAGACGTCAATTTCCTGGGTTGGGCGCCAGCGACCGCGATAAAAGACGTACCCCTGCGACTGCAGGAACTCGCGTCTCTGAATCCACTTGCCATTCAGTTGGCTGAATCCCAGGGCGTGCCAGGCGCCCTCATGTTCTGGATCTAGCTCGATCACGCGGCGCAAGTGAATGGCACGGTGTTCCGTCAGCCCTTGCGTGCGGCACCACTCCGCCAAACGCCACTGGTCCGCCACCGTGTCGGGAAATTGCGGTGAAATCCGCCGGTACTGATCGGCTTCACGCTGCTCGCGATCGGTCCGAGCAACCTGGCTGGGAGCCAGGGTCAGCTGAATGCCGGCCTCGGTTTGAATCACAATCCGCCCGGCCGAACGCTCGTCCCGATTCACCCAGTGACCACGCACTTCGGCTCCGCTGGTGAGGTGAAAGACATCGCCGCGGGCTGTCGGTGCGAGCCCCAGCAGCATCGCCACGACTGCCCAATTCAACAATTGAAAGGCGACGCCTGTCGGGCAGCAGAACGTCTGAGAAGCTAAGTTCCGACGTGAGAATTGCCAAGCGACGAAGGTGCGCCCTCGGGCGCGGGTTGCTACAACGGCGACGGTTCGGCCGCGGTTGTGGCGCACCGGAGCGTTGGTTGTGATTCGTTGGCGATTCCGGTCGTGCATGTCCAACACGGCGTATTAAGGGCAAGTAACGCTCGACGGGGTGATCCGCGACACAATTCAATATAGTGCGTCCGAGGTTCGGTCGGCAAGCAATGGGGCCGCGGGGAATGAGAGCTAGCAGGTCTGAATTGGTCTAGGGTCAGGCTCGCATTTGCGATAGTCTTCGCAGTCCGTCGCTGAATGGCATCGGCCACGCGGCGACGTTCAGGCAAGAAGCCGAATTTGCCCAGGGAGGGGCCTTGTGCGTAAATCTAATTTCGCCCTGATCGCGGCGGTTGTCGCGCTCGGCGGCTGGTTTTTTCTCCAGAACTTCAGCCTCGATGGGCTGGATCAAGTCAAAGTCACGCCCCGTGATAAAACGGGCAGCGCCGATGGAACGACCCCGATTGCGAGCAACGCGCCGCCGGTCGTCCGCAACGGCAAGACGGTCAGGATCGCAGCGTTCAACATCCAGGTCTTCGGGCGCAGCAAGATCGACAAACCGATCGTTGTCGACATCCTTGCCAGAATCGTCCGCAATTTTGATGTGGTCGCGATCCAGGAAATCCGTGCGAAAGACCAGGATATTCTGCCGCTGTTTGTCGAAGCGATCAACGCCGGTGGGCGTCAATACGACTACGTGATTGGCCCAAGATTGGGTCGCAGTTCCAGCAAGGAGCAGTATGCCTTCGTCTTTGATCGGGCGAGCATCGAAGTGGATCGGCCACAGCTCTACACCGTCGATGACCCCGACGACCTGCTACATCGAGAACCGCTGGTCGGCTGGTTTCGGGTCCGTGGCCCGCCGGCAGACAAGGGGTTTACGTTTTCGCTGGTCAACATCCACACCGACCCGGATGAAGTCGCCACGGAGATCAACGTCCTGGATGACGTCATGCGCGTGGTTCGCGACGATGGTCGCAACGAAGACGATGTTATCTTGCTGGGCGACTTGAATGCCGACGATCGTCACTTTGACGAGCTGGGGCGCGCGCCAAATATCGCTTGGGCCATTTCGGGGGTGCCGACCAATACCCGCGGCACGAAACAGTACGACAACCTGGTCTTCTTCGCCAATGCCACGCGCGAATTCACCGGACGGACCGGGGTCTTCGATTTTATGCGTGAGTATAACCTGACCATCGACGAAGCGCTGGAGGTCTCTGACCACTTGCCGGTCTGGGCTGAATTCAGCATCTACGAAGGCGGCGAGATCGGACGCGTCGCCGCGTTACCCACCGACGGAGATCTGCAGCGGTAAACACGTCGTGCGATGGCGTCTCGGTCGGTCTGGATTACGCCAACCCGTGCCGGCTAAATGGCCGAGCGTGATTCAGCAGCGCACGCCCCGTCAACGGGACAGGCACCTTTCTCGCCGACAGGCCGTTTGTCCGCAGTTGAACCTAATGGGCGGCGAATAACGAGCCGGTCCCGAATGGTCGCCGAATTGCACTCGGTCGTTTAGTCCTCCTCCCACACCGAATGATACGCTGACATCAGCTCGAAGTATTCGAGCAAACGTTGATAGAACGGGTGATTGGCGATGGTCGCACTGTCACCGATCACGAGCAGTTTGCGACGCGCGCGGGTCAGGGCGACATTCATCCGCCGCACATCCGCCAGGAATCCGATTTCGCCCGTGGTGTTGGAGCGAACCAGCGAGATCACCACGACTTCCTTCTCTCGACCTTGAAAACCGTCCACCGTGTCGATTTCCAATCCCTCGGCATCGAGCAGTTTTCGTAACAGGCGGACCTGAGCCGAATAGGGTGAGATCACCGCGATCTGATCGGCCGTCACCCCCATCTCCAACAGTTGGGTCACTTTACGAACCACCAGCGCCGCTTCCTGTTCATTCAAGCGACTCTCACCGTCCGGCTCGATCTGTTCGTCATAGCTGGCACCCGCCGTATCGACATAGTGTAGCGGTGTGGCGGTGAACGGGTTCATTTCCACGCCCGGAAGGTCGGCAAGCCGGTGGTCCGCCACCAGAGGATCGGCAATCAACGACCCGTCATAGAATTCGTCCGAGGAGAACTCCATGATCGCGCGATGCATTCGGTATTGCACGCGCAACTGGCGGGCGATCGTGTCACCGTATCGATGCATCATGCGTTCGAGCAGGCTGACGTTAAATCCCTGGCGAGCGGCCTCGCGCGAAACCACGGTCGGAGGTAGCTGGCAATGGTCGCCTGCCAGAATGATCCGTGCGCTGCGCAGCACGGGAATCCAGCACGCGGGCTCGGTCGCCTGACACGCTTCGTCGACCACGGCCAGATCAAAGCTGCGGTTACCGAGCACTTCGTTGTCGATGCCGGTCAAAGTCGCGCAGAGGATCGTCGACTGGTCAAGAATCTGCTGCACGGCTTGCGCTTCGAGTCGACGGGCATCGTGGATGCGTTGGGACGCTTCTTCGCGCAACGCGCGGCGGGCTCCAGCGACGGGTTGAGCCCGTGTGTGCTTGGACGCCTTCTCACGGAGGGCAAACGCTTCACGGACCAGCTTTCGCGCCAGCCGCACGTCGGGATGCCGATCGACCAACAAGTCCAGCGTGTGCTCTCTGAGCTCCGGCAGAACGCGAGCCGGGTGCCCGAGGCGGACCGCCTTTTCACCAGCCGCCAGCAGGCGTTCAAAAACGTTATCCACCGCGAGGTTACTCGGCGCGCAAACCAGCACCTTATTTCCCTCCGCCACCGCCTGTCGAATTAGTTCCACAATCGTGGTCGTCTTGCCGGTGCCGGGCGGTCCGTGAATGACGGCCACATCGCTGGCCTCGAGTCCGAATTGCACAGCGGATTGCTGAGCTTCGTTCAACGCTGCCGGCGACGGGCGGAGTTCGGGCGACGATTCGAACGATGGCGGCGTTTCGCCCAGCAGCACGTCTCGGACCGTGGCCAGGCGATCAGCGTGGGCGCTGCGAGCTCGCTGCAGGGCCACGCGCTGACGCTGGCGGCCAATCTCGTCGTTGGCCAGATCCAAGCGGAGCACAGGACGCTCGGCGGAAAACTCGGGCACCGTGCTGAGTGCGACTTTGACCGCGGTCGCAAAGCGATTGCTGATCACGCCCCGCCATGTTGTCGCCGCCTGATCGCGCTCACTCAGCACAACCGGCGAACCGATGCCCAATCGCGACCAGGGGAGCCTGGGGCTCGGACTCCCCCGCTTGCAGAGTTCCAGGATAAAGCGACCACCCAATCCCGATTCCTGATCGCGGACCGTCAAATTAATCAAGCTCAGGCCCGATTGTTCCGCGTCGCTGGCAGAAAGCCGGTCGCGTTGCCGCCGCATCTGCTCGGCTTCGGCAGCACCTTCAAGCTCCAGCAAACGCATGAGATGTGCAAGGTGACCGTCGTCGTCCTCTCCAGCCGTTTCGCACCAGGCGCGGATCAAGCGGTTCGCAAGATTCGAGCCATCAATCGCCTTGGCCACTCGATGCCCCCACGAGTCGGGCACTTCAATGGTGGCGGATCGGCCGTGGACTTCCACGGTGCCGATGCGATTTCGGTCCATTTCTCCCAATTGGACCACCAGGCGGACGATCGTCCCTTTGGTCGTCTTTGGCGGCAGGGCGTCAAGGTGGATCAGTGCCATCGCAGGCGAGAACCTGAGTCAAGTTGGTCTGTTGGTTGTAGTTGCCCCCGCTCGTGGCGGCCCGATTGTGATGGACAGGGCAATGCGTCAGCGTACAATATCGCAACCAATTCGAGGACCACCGAGAAATGATTTGCCATGACCTCCGACCCACACCGACCCCACGTCGTTACCAGAGTTCCTACCGACTTCGAGGCAGCGGTCATCGTCTCTGCGCTCGAAGCCGCCGGCATCAAAGCGATGGCCGTGGGCGGCCCCACCGCTGGGTTTCGCGCCGAAGCGCCGGGCGACGTTGCTGTCGTCGTCCCGGAAGACGAAGCCGAACGGGCTGATGCCGTCTTGGCGGAATTCCGCCAGAAGTAGAACTTCGCGGGCCATCGTCGCGGGCCATCGGTGTCCCGTGCCGGAACATCACGGCTGCGCTGCGATGAAACGCGCAAGAATCTCGACGTTCCGGGCGAACGTCCGGGATTCGACGACGGGCCCGGCGTAGGACTCGACCGTTCGCAGCGTGCCCGCTTCGCCCCAGGCACCCCGCCGGTCCAATGCATCGACGACCGCGCGGGCTTGGCGGGTCAACGAGGAGGTCAGCTTGACGGTGCGTTTCTCTTCGACCCGCAATGGCCGCGGCGGACTTTCCTTGATGCGATCATAGGTCGCTTGGATGGCGTCCAGCGACGAATTGACCTTAAAGCCGTAGTGAGTGGGAAGATCGTTGTCGTCGTAAGTGAGCTCATATTGCCTGGTGAAGTACAGAGGTCGATTCGTCTTGAGCTCATAAAACCGAGCCAATCGTCCATCCGGCAATTGAGATTTCTTCAAGTAAACAAGTGCTCGAGGAATCGGCTCCAGGTACTTGGCATCGCCCGTCCACTGGTAAAGTTTCAAGAGGGTCTTCAGGATGCCCTGCGACTCGCCGCCGGTCACCGCCGCCGGCTCGAAGCGCCGCGCCCACGCGGGATGCATCTGGACGTTGTATTGCTGAGCCCACGCTGGTTGCGGTTGGGGCATCTGCGCTAACAGGATAAAACCTCCTGCCTTCTCGGCCAGCGCCTGGTAGTGTGGCTCGTTGTAAATCGCAGCCGCCAAGAAGAGCGTCTCAATCATATCGGCCAATGTGTTGTCATTGAACGTGTAGAAGGATCGATAGTCGATGCTGGGGTAGGTGCGGGGCCATGCGTCAGGGTACGCGGCCGGTCGAGCCGGGAATTTCTCGGCAGCCGGCGGTTCGCTAAACCGCTGGGGCCACGCACCATTGGGGTACTGGGCGTGCTCCAAACGTTTCAGCGCATAGATCACCGCGTCATGAATCTGATCGTTCTTGAATTCGGCTGCTGCGTCGGTGCGCATCAAGAACCGTAACGCAGATTGCGTCACATCGTCGTCCAAGGTGGTCACATTTCGGGCTGACGGTCGATCAGGATCCAAACGATAGCGATACTTCTGGCGCTGCGACTGAAACTCTATGCGATAGTCCCAGCCGCCCGATTCCAATTGCCCTTTGGCAAGCGCCAACGCGGTTTCGAGGGCCGCCTCGAAGCAATTCGGATCGCTGGTCAGAGAATAAGCCGACAGGTAAGCGTCGCCGACGGTTGGCGTACCGGGCGGTTGAACCCAGGCAGTCGTTGATAGCGCGGCACCTTCACCCTCGCCAACTTTCAGATCGGCACTGTACCGCCACAGGTAGCCGCCGTTGGTCCCGACGTGTTCGCGAAAAAAAGCCACGGCGCGGCGTAAGGCATCTTCGGCCTCGGCACGCGTCAATTCCTGGGCCGACGCGTCGTGCACGTGCAGCCCACCCATCGCCGCAAGCAACAACCCCATGACAGCGAAACGCATGGCAACCTCCTGAGATCAAGGTGCAAAGTCAGACACCTTAATCTACCGGTTGGCGATGGCCGGGTCAGGAAGGCAAAAAAAAAGGAGAGCCGCGGTGGCTCTCCCTGTTCGTGTTGATCAATCGGCTGCCTACCAGCGGCGAAAGTAACGGCCGCGAAAGGCCGCACGTCCGAAACGCACGTTCGTCGCCCGATAGCTCACCGACACATTCGATCCGTCCTGGATGACCGCCGCGTCGACCGCGGGAGGCACGGGCGTCTCGTCAGCGGGCGCTTCGACCGCCGGGCTCGCTTCCACTGCCGCACCACCGCCGGTTGCGGGCGTAGCGGGAACCGCAGCGTAGCACTGGCCATTGGGGCAGCTACCTCGGGACCGCCGGAAACCACGGGCTTGTGCGTCGTTGCTAACCGCAAGCACTGCCACAACACCCACCAAAAGAACTACATTCTTAAGCATTCCTCTGAACTCCATTCACCTTAAAGCGTGGTCTGTCGGAAGGCCCGCCTCGAACACCAAGGCAGACCATGAAGGGGCCGAGTTTACCGGACAGGGGGAATTACACAAGCGGATCAAATCGGAGACCTGGGAGGCCTGGGTTAACTGCATCGCTTTTAACAAGGTTACGGGCCATTAATCCGGACGTGTTAAACGAGATTCAGGCTTGCTGTATTTCAATCTC
>JAUIHJ010000356.1 GCA_030432015.1 bacterium | reverse complement strand
GTTGGAAAGTCGTACGTCAAACGTCACCAGCTTTGCGCCGTTATTAAAGCGACCGTTCTGGATGCGGTTGGCGAACGGGACGTGACCTTGATGGGCTTCAAAGGCGTTGGATCCGAAGTTGAGGATGTATTTCGAGTGTTCGACGTCGTTCAGGTCCCAGTCACTCTCCCACAGGTAGGTCAAGTTCGCCGCGCGCCGGTTGCCCGAACAGAGCGACCGATGGCTCAATTGGGTATTGGTCCCATAGGCCCGCAGAAACCTGGACAGCGCGTCCTTGCTACGTTGCCGCCCCTGATGGAAGGCGAATTCTTCGGGGTGGCCGCCGTCCCGGATCTTGGCCAGTCGGTCGGCAATCTCGTCCAGCGCCTCGTCCCATGAGATCCGTTTCCATTTACCTTCGCCGCGCTCGCCGACCCGCCGCAACGGGTAGAGCAAACGCTCGGGATGGTATTGGTGATTCAGACCCGCCTGGCCGCGGGCGCAGAGGCGACCGCGACTGTTGGGGTCGTTTGGATTCCCTTCGATCTTTAGGAGCCGACCCTCTTTGACGTAACCCACGATGCCGCAGATTGTGCTGCACAACTGGCACATGCCTGGGACCTTGGTGACGTTCTTGTACTTGTCCCGGTCGGGCCAATTGCGCTTGGCCAACGGTCCGGGCAACTGGCAGACGCCTGGCATTGGTTGGCCGCCGATTGCGTACGGCTGGCCGCGCATCTTGCGCCATTTCTCGAGGTCGATACCGTACGGCAGTGGTTCTGCGTCATTGGTGCGCGGCCCCGCAGGGCCTGGAGTCTGGCTGGACGCCGCGTCGTGTGGCTCCGTACCTAAGGGCGGGGCTGGTGTCTCGCCGGCGGGGGGCTGCTGCGTGTTCGAGCCCGTGGGCGGCGTGTTGCTGCCCTTCTGGCAGCCTGCGATTCCAGTTCCCATGACAGCAGCACCGAGCTGCAAGAAACGACGACGTGTAGTGTTGCTGTTGGTCATATTGCGCGTGCTGTTTGAGGTGGCGGTTACTCGCCGCGACGGTGGTGATGCTTAACCGCGAAACCGAATCGTGAAATAACCGGGCGTGCGAACCTGGGGAGTGCGGCAATGCCCGCCATTGGTGTCTGGCTCGATCGATCGCCTGCGACGCGGGCGATCAAGCTTCGCACCAAGACGAAATATCGGGTCATCGTGCCCTGGGGAACGGATCCAAGGCCAGTTCTTGCCACGTCCACGGCGTGAAAAAATCGCAACGTTAATGACTGACGTTATGTTGCGAATTGTCAGCTCGATTCCCGGCTTGCATCTTGGCGCCGAATTACGCGTCTTTCCAATTGTGGATGTTGTAGGCTTCGTGGTGATACGACGATCCTTCGCGCGGGACGCGCTCTTCAATCTCGATGGCACTATCGCCAGCAAACCACATTCGCGGTTTGGTGCCTTTCTCTGCTCGCAGTTGAATCAACTCGACATTGTTTTCATGGGCATCCACCATCGCACGCGAGACATTTGACTCGGGATCATTGAGGTCACCGAAGTGAATCGCATCGGAAGGGCAGGTGGTTGCGCAGGCAGGTTCCATTTCATTTTCAACACGGTGGTAGCAGTTGTGGCACTTGACCGCCTGTTTGGCGACCGGGTCGATGTAGATCGCGCCATACGGGCAAACTTCGACGCAGGTCGCGTGGCCACAGCAGGTGTTGTAGTCGATGGCGACCGTACCGCCGGCTTCCTTATGCAATGCACCGCAGGGGCAAGCCTTAATGCACGGCGCGTCTTCGCAGTGTTGGCATGCCATCGGCAGAAACATGCGCGCCACTTGGGGGAACTCACCCACGTCCTTGTAAATGGTCTGGCGAATAAAATTGCCTAGCGGAACGTCGTTTTCCGCTTTACACGCAACCTCGCAGCCGTGGCAGCCAAAACAGCGTCGCGTGTCGATGAACCAGCCGTACTGCTTCCCGTCGTCGGGTGCTTGGATGCGATCCTGCCACCGCTCTTGGGGTTGAAAGAGAGGATTGGCGGGCTCAGGTTGTGCGTCGGCCCGAGCTGCCGTCCCGCTTGCGGCGACGGTGCCGGCAAGGAAGGCTGCCGTCTCGATGAATTCGCGTCGTGTTTTTTTGTCACTCTCCACAATGTCTCCAGGCAAAATTGGCTCGACCGGTGAATCCTGCGTCCAATTGCTCAGTCGGGAATCTTAGCATAAGTTATTCGGTAACGTCGATGTTAGCCGCGGCCCGAACGCCGCGACCGACCATTTTCAGCGAGAGGTCGAACAGATGCTGCACCGCAGAGAACTCCTGAAGCAAAGCGGATTGGTCATTCCGCTCTGGTTGGCCGGCGGACTGATTCCCGGCAGAAACGCATTCGCCGCGGATTCGCCGGACATGATTGTGCACGGTCGCGTGCCGCATAACTCGGAGACTCGCCTGAACCGATTGATTGAATCGTGGATTACGCCGAACGACTTGTTTTACGTTCGCAGCCATGCGCCGGTGCCTCAGATCGATGCAAGTCAGTTCAGGTTGACTGTTGAGGGAGAGGTGAAGAAGCCACTTTCAATCTCCCTTGCCGAGTTGCGTGAGGGATTTGCGCAACGCTCGGTGGTCGCGACGTTGACCTGCGCCGGCAATCGCCGCAATGAACACAGCGCCGTAAAAGAGGTCAGTGGTGTGCAGTGGCAAGCGGGTGCGATCGGCAACGCGAAGTGGAGTGGCGTCACGCTGGCAGACGTGTTGAACAAGGCGGGTTTGAAGGAAGGGGCGAAGCACGTCTGGTTCGAAGGTCTGGATCAGATCGAACGCAGCGGAGGTGTGATCCCCTTTGGAGCATCGATACCGTTGGAAAAAGCGATGTCCGAGCATGGGGCGATGCCTGGCACGCTGGTCGCAACCGGGATGAACGGCCAGCCGTTGCCACCCGATCATGGGTTTCCGGTCCGGACCGTGGTGCCGGGCTTTATCGGCGCGCGGAGCGTGAAGTGGTTGGGCAAAATCATCGTCAGCGATCGGCCTTCTCCGAATCACTATGTGGCGACCGCGTATCGACTGGTCGAAGAAAGCACTCCGGAGAGTTGGGCCGCGGCGTCGATCTTGTATGATTATCCGCTCAATTCCGTCACCTGCTTGCCGTCGCAAGGGGCACAGCTCAAGCCGGGCCCTGTGACGGTTGCCGGATTTGCCCTGGCACCCGCCAATGCGGGGCAAACGGTACGCCGCGTCGAAGTCTCAGCCGATGGCGGCCAGACGTGGTCGCATGCCGAATTCAGCTCGCCTGCCATCCCGTTTTGCTGGCGACTTTGGTCTGTCAAGATCGGGATTGATCGGGGCACCACGGAGCTCGTGGTTCGGGCAACCGATTCCAGCGGCGAAGTCCAGGCCGAAAAAGTCCCCTGGAATCTCAAGGGTTACATGTTCAACGCTTGGCACCATACGAAAGTCAGCGTGTCGTAGCTCGACGGCGTCTTGTGTCTCAAGGTACCGCGCGATCTCCAAGCCGTGAAGTTGCGTCCACGATGGTCGTGTCGCGACGGCAGCATCCTGACCGGCGTACGCGCAACAGGGGTTGGCGGTCTGGTTGCTCAATCTCTGTGACGAGGCGACATGCCGACTCGCGTTGTCGAATGATCGCTTCTCGGCTCCTGAGCGTATCGGCGATTCATTCGCCTTGGCCGCCGGTGTCGGATTATCCGTCCATTCGCTAGAGTCTGCCAAGTTTAGTGCGTCGGTATGCATCCTTTAGGCGCGGCAGCATCGCCCTCCACCCGGTTGCTGGGCTGACGATCCCAGCCGAATGTAACGGTTCTGGCGATTTTCCTTTCAGGACTGGCCGTTTCACCGGCATTCGCCGGCCGTCCCAGCAAATCTTAATATTCGCGACAAGGTGTCAAACCGATTCATACTGAATGACCGGGTGCAATTCGGCGACAATCCGGGACCGGCTCGTTTTTCGCCGCGCATTGGATTCAACTGCAGAAAAACGGCCTGTCGGCGAGAAAGGTGCCTGTCCCGCTGACGGGGTGCGCGCTGCTGAATCGCGCTCGGCCATTTAGATATACAAGACAATTGGACGACGCCAGAGATCACCCAGCGATGACGGTGAACTTGGCCGCATAGCGGTTTGCTCACGGAGGAGCTCAAATGAGATTGCGCGAATGTTTTGGAACTCTTGTCGCGGTTTGCCTGCTGATCGGGGCGGCATCAACTGCGATGGCACAACCGCCAACCGCCGGTGGCTACCCAGAGTTGCAGCGCGCCATTGCTGAGCAAGAAGCTAGATTGCGGCATCTTGAAACGAGGCGCTTACCGGCTGTCAACGATGCCTCCGATTTCTACAGCGTAAGCACCAACAGTGCGCTTGAGAATCGAATGGCAGAGTTGGAGCAGTACGTCCATGAGCTGCGGCAGGAGAAGGATCAGGGAAAGGAGAATGACACCAAACCGACGCACAAGTGGTCGGGACGAGTCCACTACGACTATTGGAGCTTTCCCAATGACTCGCCGTTGATCAATTATCTGGATTCCGATCCTAACAACGCGGCGATTCCGCCGGCTGATTTTCATGGTTTCCGGCGGTTGCGGTTCGGCGTCAGTGGCGACATTGGCGCAACGATGAACTACAAGATTGAAATGGATTTCGCCGATCCGTCGAATCTGGCGTTCAAGGACGCGTACCTTGGCTGGAAAGAGTTGCCGATCTTGCACACGGTTTTGCTGGGAAACCAGAAGCGGCCATATGGATTGGATCACCTCAACAGTAGTCGCTACAACGTGTTCATGGAACGCCCGTTTCACGTCGAGGCCTTCAATCAGGATGCTCGTCGGGTCGGTGTCCAGTCGTACGGCTTGTCTGAGAACCAGGCTTGGAATTGGCGGTATGGTTACTTTCTGATGGACGATCTTGCCAAAGTGGGTGGCCAGTATACGGACAACTATCAGAGTGAATTCGCTGGTCGTCTGGCCAATACCATCTGGTACGACGAGTCGTCTGGTGGCCGCGGTTACGCCCACTGGGCCGTCTCTGGGTCGGCGGCTTTCCCCGGCGGCGGACCGGATGCCCGCTTCACCACCCGCCCCGAGGCGCGGACCGCGGAAAAATGGTTTGACACCAGCCAAATTGCCGGTGGAAAACGCTATCAACTTCTGGGGCTGGAAGGGGTGATCAACGTTGGCGCCTTTCAGGTCGTCGGTGAATATCAGAGCTCTCGCGTCGAAAGAACCCAAGGCTTTGGGCCGGACCTCGACTTCAGCGGTTACTATGTCCAAGCCGCCTACTTCCTGACGGGCGAACATACGCCATGGGAACGGAAGTCGGGCACGATCGGGCGTGTGAAGCCGTTCGAGAATTTCTTCCTGGTCGACCGCTGCCTCGGCGGCAAGGGGTGGGGCGCTGGAGCCTGGCAAATTGCGGCTCGCTATTCGCACTCCGACTTCACCGATGACGACATTTTCGGCGGCGTGGGCGATAGCATGACCTTTGGTTTGAACTGGTGGTGGACACCATACAGCCGCATGCAGTTCAACTACATTTACGGCAGCATCGCGCAACGAGCCGCGGTGGGCGGTGCACCGCTCGTGCCGGGTAGCACGTCGGACGACTATGACATCTTTGGCACGCGATTCATGGTTGACTTCTAGGCGAACGGCGGTCGGCTCGGTGGATGCGATGGCCACAAAGCCAGGCGGCACCGTTGCTTGTCGTCCAATACTAGGGAATAGGGCTCAAAACGAGATTGGAGAGCGTACGATGCGTTCACAAGTACTAACACTGGCGTTGTTGACACTGGTTGTCAGCACCTCCGCGCTGGCGGGCGAACACGGTCACGGAAAATCCAACGGCAAAGGACATGGATGGAAGGCTTTTTGCCCGCACTGCGGCGAAGCATGTTATCCGACCGTGACCAAAGGAAAAGAAACGAAGCACTGTTTCGAAACGGAAGTGAAGACGATCTGCATTCCCAAAGTGACCTTTCCCTGGCAAGGTTCAGGATTGAATCTCAGCTTCGGGCACGTCCACGGCAAAGGGAAGGGCAAATGCGGCCACGATGGCTGTGGCGGTCACGGGGGCTGCGGCGACAAAGGCAACTGCCTGACCACGTGCGGCCGTACCAAGGATGTCAACGTGCTGATCAAGCACGAGTACGAATGCACCGTTTGCAAATACAGTTGGGATCCCGCCGGGTTCAAAGGCGACGCGAAGGACGATGCGAAGAATCTTGACCCGGCTGAGCCCGCCGCGGGTGAGGCGACCGTTCCGCCGCCGCCGGAAGTGGAAGCACGACGCCAACCTTCGGCTGGTTACGTGATGCCCATCAGCATTCAGCAAACGCCCGACGATGCGGAAACAGCGCCGCGTGAGGCGAGCCGTACGCGTGGTGGCATCTTTTCGAGTTTCTTTAGGTAATGATGCCGCCTATCGCCAACCGCTCGTTCGTTCAACCGAGCAACTCGCACTCAGTTTTTCCCGTGCGAATTGCCTGCGAGGCAGCGGGTTGTGCGCGTCGGACGCGAGGGTGATCACCGGGACGAGGCTATTGAATCGGCCAGCCCAGGGCACGCTGCAACCGGAATTGCGCTTCGTTGTAATCCGCCAGCGTGCGCAGGTACTCGCGACGTGCGTCATCCAGGGCTTGCATCGATTGCAGAACCTCGATGGGAAGCCCTTGGCCTTCCCGCGTCCGGGCCAGGTCGCGCGCGTACGAATTCGTCGCCGCTTCCACGCCAGATTGGGCAATGCGAATTTGTCCGTGCCGCGACTGCACTTGCAAGTGAGCTTCCACCACTTCGCGCGCCACCCGGTCCAGCATGCTGACTTGCAGGGCCCGTGCCTGGTCGTACTGTGACCACGTTTCGTCACGTCGTGCTCGATCGCCCAGACCGAAGTTGCGCAGCTCCCAGAACACGGTCGCATCGACATCGAATCGCCCGCGATAGTTATCGATGTTAGATCCCAGGCCTCCGCCAAAACCGCTTTGGCTGATGCCCAGCAGGACGCTCGGCAGGAGAGGGGCAAATTTCTCGCGTCGATAACGGTTGACGGCTTCGCAGACGAGGTACTGGGCCTCGGCCAACTCCGGGCGATTCGAGAGGCCAGTTGCGACCAAATCCGCCGCCCGCTGCTGGTGTTGGACAAGTTCGATGGGGACGATGGTCACTTCGTGCGGAGCAATTTGCGTCGATGGGTCGAGGCTCAAGAATTCGGCCAGGCGTGCATTGGCGACCCGGTGTGCTTCCTCGGCGCGGGAGACCTCGTTGTGACGACGAACGAGTTCGGTCTGGGTGCGGTCCGCGTCTGCCTGGGATCCTTGCCCGCTGCGGGCAAACGTCGCGGTCAGGTCTGCGAGTTTTTGCGCATTGGCGCGCGTCTCCTCCGCGATTCGCAATTGCTGTGCGGTGCGGAGCAGGTCGAGGTAGGCGAGCGCGGTCGCCAGCAAGGTGTCGTTGGTGGTGGCCTCCGCGGCGGCGTCACGTGCCGACGCATTCAGCCCGGTAATCTTCGGCTGGAATACGGCGTCTGTTGTGTGAAACTCTGCGATGAGCCCTGGAGTGGCCGGTGAACCGGCCCCGATTGCACGTGTGCCAAGTCCCGCCTGGAACGACGAGCGGCTGGCGTCGATCACGAATCCGTCCGACGCCTGCAAGGTGCCGTCGTGATGGTTGAAGGTGACGCCGGCGCGGAGTGATGGGAGCCAGAGGACCTGAGCGGACTCAAACCGGGCGTACGCCTCGCGATACCGGGCCGCAGCAAACGCGATCCGCGGGTTCTGGCCCGCGGCCAGGGACAATGCGCTTGTCAGATCCAATTCCATCGTGGGTTGGTGATCCACGCTGACGTCGGGCGATGTGGGTGGGCTAAGTGCCTCGTCAATCGTGCGGGGGACCAATTGCACGCTGACTGGATTGGCCGGGCGTGCCGAGTCGGAGAGGCGACCAGGATTCGGGAGCGGCAGGACGTCGCGGGGTTCGTCGGTGTCGACGCGAACCGGCTGTTCGAAGGCCGCTGGATGAACCTGGGGCGTACGCCGCAAAATGGGGGCGGGAGGCGACGCAGGCGCTGCAGCAGGCGCGTTGCCCTGGCTTGGGGCGACGAGCAACGGGGGCACGGCGGTCTCGGCTGGATCAGATCGTCCGTCCAAGAGAGAGCATCCGGCCCCCAGCAGCATCAGGCCTGAGAGGGGAAGCCAGCTTCGCACATCAAACGCCATGATGAAGATTCTCGATCGGACAACAAGAACAACAAGGAGAAGTGGTACAACCGGCGCAATGCGGCGTCCTATCTGTAAGTCGAACCGATACATACCGATCAAAAAGAAAAATCGGGAGTGGCCCTACGACCGGAACGAACGGATTAACCCGCAAACTTGGACAACGCCGCAGATTGCCAATCAATAACGCTCGAATTAGCATGAGAGATTGGCTC
>JAUIHJ010000355.1 GCA_030432015.1 bacterium | reverse complement strand
ATGCTATCCTGAACGACCCGGAAAAAGCGCTCGAGCCCATTGAAGCCGTGGACGAAGACGAACAGGAGTATTGGAAGCATGTCACCCATGGTCTGATGTATTCGCTGGACGCCGACGAGAAAAACACGTCCAGCCGACGCTCGGCGCTCGCATTACGCAGCCTCCGCCGAGCTGCGGATCATTTGGCGAATATCAGCACGCTGGATGTCCGCAACCTGACATTCTGCCGCAAGGTTGTCAGCTATGGGCACTTTGACGAATTCAAGTCGAACGGATTCAAGTCCGGTCAGGAAGTATTACTCTATGTCGAAGTTGAAAATTTTTCCGTCGAGTCCGAGGCGGACCGCCACGAGACAGAATTACAGGGCGAGTACACCATCTTCGATGCCGAGGGGCAGCGAGTCGCGAATGTCGTCCTCCCGTTGGACAAACAGGTCAGCCAAAATCGACGCCACGACTATTTTATTGCGTATCGCATGTTTATGCCCCAGAAGATCGATCAGGGACACTACACGCTGCAGCTGACCATTCAGGACGTCAAAGGTAACAAATCGAACCACGCCACGGTCGAGTTTTGGATTCGATGAGCACCTACGACGTCATCGTCCTGGGCACGGGCGGCGTCGGCAGCGCCGCGGCATTCCATCTCGCTCGACGCGGCCTACGTGTCCTCGGCCTGGACCGCTTCCCAGGCGGGCACGACCAGGGGAGTTCGCACGGCCAATCGAGAATCATTCGCAAGGCGTACTTTGAACATCCCGACTACGTGCCATTGCTGCAGCGAGCGTATACGTTGTGGCGGGAACTGGAGGCCGTCGCCGGCGCCCCGCTGCTGTTTGAATCAGGGTTGATCGAAGTCGGACCTCCCGATGGCCTGGTCGTTCCGGGCGTCATGCGGAGTGCCCGGGCCCACGGTCTGGATGTCACCCCGCTGTCGCGGGCGGAGGTCGAAGCCCGATATCCGGGGTTTGTCATACCGCCCGATGCCCAGGCGGTCTTCGAGGCGGAAGCCGGTTATCTGCTCGTCGAACCGTGCGTGCTGGCGCACCTGGAGGGCGCCGCGGAGGCGGGTGCCGACCTACGCGACGACCAGGATGTCCTGTCGTGGAGCCAAGCGTCCGACGGGGTCACCGTGCAGACGACGACGAACCAATGGCGCGCCTCGCAACTGGTCATTACCGCCGGCCCCTGGGCAAGTCGCCTGTTGGCCGACCTCAACATCTCGCTGACAGTGCGGCGCCAACATCTGCATTGGTACGCCTGTGACACGTCGCTCTACCAACACGATCAGGGTTGTCCCGCGTTCTTTTATGAAACTCCCCACGGATTCTACTACGGCTTTCCCCAACTGGATGGCCGCGGCGTCAAAGTTGCCGATCATAGTTGCGGGACCATCGTGGAAAACCCGCTTGGCGACGACCGATCGGTCGAACCCGTTGATCGAGGCCGCATCGAACACTTTCTCTCGCAGCATCTGCCAGGTGTCTCCAACCGACCGACCGATCATGTGGTCTGCTATTACACGGTTTCCGCCGACGAACACTTTATTGTCGACCGCCACCCCCGGCACGACCGGGTCTGCTTTGCGGCCGGATTATCAGGGCACGGCTTCAAGTTTGCCGGTGTCTTGGGGGAAGCGCTCGCGGATTTGAACTGTGCCGGTACGACGCCGCTGCCGATCGACTTTTTGCGATGCGACCGGCCCGGGTTACGTTAGCCGAGGTCGCAGGTCTTCCACGACGTCGTCGATCTTGACCCGCCATTGTTCCAGCGAATCACGGTCGCGGACGGTGACCGTCTGGTCTTCCAGCGTCTGGCCATCGACCGTGATGCAAAACGGCGTGCCAATTTCATCCTGTCGACGATAGCGGCGTCCGACGGCCCCCTTCTCATCGTAGAACACATTGAAGTTCGCCTTTAGGTCGCGATACACGCGTTTCGCCAACTCGGGCATCCCGTCCTTCTTGACCAAGGGGAATACCGCCGCTTTGACCGGCGCCAGGCGTGGATGGAAACGCATCACGGTGCGTGTTTGCATCTTGCCATTCTCGTCCGGCGCTTGATCTTCGTCGTAGGATTCGCAGAGAAACGCCAGAGTGGCACGATCCGCGCCGGCGGACGGCTCGATGACATGCGGAATGTATTGATACGGCGCGCCCGGTTGCGCGGCTTCCTTGTTCTGCTTGAGGTATTCCTTGAAGGATTTCAGACCAAGTTGCTCTTTGTCGCGTTCCCACGCGTCGTCGTCAAAGTACGAAAGATCCTTGCCACTGCCGCGCCATTTCGGTTTTCCGTCCGGGCCCAATTGAACTTCCAGCGGCGAACTCTTTTCGTCCAACTTGCCTTCCATGTGGCTCCGCAGATCGAAGTCGCCCCGGTGCGCGATGCCTTCCAATTCGCCGAATTCGCCAGCCGGAAGAAATGGGAACGCGTATTCGATGTCGGCGGTGCCGGTCGAGTAATGGCTAAGTTCATCGGGATCGTGTTCGCGCAAGCGCAACCGCTCGCCCGCCAGTCCCATGTCGGTATACCACTGCATGCGCCGATCGCGCCAATACTGGTACCACTCATGCGACGTCTCCGGATGGCAAAAGAACTCGATCTCCATTTGCTCGAATTCGCGGGACCGAAACGTAAAGTTGCGTGGCGTGATTTCGTTGCGAAAGCTCTTGCCGGCCTGCGCAATGCCGAAGGGGATCTTGACGCGGCTGCTGTCGAGTACATTCTTGAAATTAACGAAGATGCCCTGCGCCGTTTCGGGGCGGAGGAATGAAATATCGTCTTCGCCGCCCAGGGCACCGATGGTGGTCTTAAACATCAGGTTAAATTCGCGCGGCTCGGTGAGTGTATCGAGCGATTTCGCATCCGGTCCCAGCACCCGGCTCGTGTCGTCAACTTCCGGCAAGGTAATGAAGTCGCCATCCCAGTTCAGTTGGTCGGCGTGCTTGGCTCGCAAATTAAAGAACTTCAGAGCTTTGGCCTGCACCGCACTCTGCTCGTCGTCCACGGCCGCCATGGTCGTCACGAAGACACGCTGCTCCTTGGCCTCGACCCAGCGTCCGCGGACCTGGTCGTGGCGATATCGTTTCTTCGATTCACGACAATCGACCATATGGTCGTGAAACAGGTCGTAATGGCCGGAACACTTCCAAACCTGCGGATGCATAATAATCGTGCAATCCAGCCCGGTCATTTCGTAGGCGGACGGCGCACCTGTCGGCGCCGTCAAATCGTCGTGGGCGTTGACCATGTCGCGCCACCAGGCATCCTTGACGT
Organism: bacterium; assembly: GCA_030432015.1. Lineage (GTDB taxonomy): Bacteria > Planctomycetota > Planctomycetia > Pirellulales > Pirellulaceae > ARS98. The sequence continues at coordinate 5,132 of JAUIHJ010000355.1, read as the reverse complement.
TCCGTTTCAGCTCGACCCCCAACGGGCCGTAGTCCCAAAACCCCTGCAGGCCACCGTAGATTTCGCTCGACTGAAACAAGAAACCTCGCCGTTTGCAGAGCGAAACAAGTTTTTCCATTTGCATTTTCGTCGCATTCCTTCACAAAATCGGGGGCAATGGTCAAGCCACACAGTTTACAAGGCAACCGTGCACACGGTCCATGCCAGTCAATCGGCCTTGGCAGGTTGTGTGCTTCTGATTGGTGGATCGGGTATAACAGCGCTGGATAAGAATGTACGTGGCGGTCCCTTGGGACGTTCACCCAACAACGAGGTATCCCTCATGAACCGACGAATATTGATGCCGGTCGCCCTGGTCGCAACCCTGCTCGTTGCACCATTACGGGCGGAAGATCCGCCGCAGGCAGTAGAAAACGACGTCGCTGCACAGGTCAAGACGCTCAGCGAGGAGTACGCCCAAGCCTATCAGCAGGTCGTCTCGGACTATCGCGCCGAAACGGACGCGAAGAAGAAGCAGGAGATTGTCGCCACCCGACTGCCCGCCCTATCGAAAACCTACGGCGACAAGTTTCTGAAATTGGCGGAAAAGCACGCCAAGACACCCGCCGCGGTCGAACCGCTCGCGATGGTCGTTCAGCTTGCGGGCCGTACCCCGGATGGCAAGGCGGTCGCCGAGCAAGCCAAGCAAACGTTGCTGGCTGATCACATCAACGATGATGACTTTGCCAAGACGGTCAGCATGTGGAGCAGCGACGCTGACATGCTGGAGAAGTTCGCCCTGGAATCGAAGAGCCGCCAGGTTCAAGGCGTTGCATTGTTCTTCCAGATGTCCAAGGCCAAAGGTCGTGAGCTTACCGAAAAGAATGTCGATTTGGTGAAGCCGTTGATGGTGCGTCTGACCAAAGACTACGGTGATGTCAGATTGATTTATCCGGGAGGTACGGACCGGGGATCGCTCGCCGACCTCGTCGACAACGAGTTGTTCGCCTTCGAAAATCTGCGGATCGGCAAGGTGGCACCGGAGATTGTCGGTGCCGACATCGACGGGGTTGAATTCAAGCTGAGCGACTATCGCGGCAAAGTGGTTGTGATCGACTTCTGGGGTGATTGGTGAGGCCCGTGCCGGGCGATGTACCCTCACGAGCGGTCGCTCGTGAAGAGGCTCGCCAACGAACCATTCGCGCTGATCGGTGTGAATAGCGACCCCAAGCAAAATGTCCTGGCCGCCCTCAAACGCGACAACATTACGTGGCGATCCTTCTGGGACGGCGGCACCACTTCTGGGCCCATTGCCTCGCGGTGGAATGTACGCGGATGGCCCACCATCTATGTGCTCGACCAGAAAGGCGTGATCCGCTACAAGAATGTGCGCGGCGAAGCGATGGACAAAGCCGTTGACGCGTTGCTGGCTGAAGGCAAGACCAGCGACACGTAAGACCATCACACGGCTCTGGCTCGCGGACCCGTCGTTCGGTTCGCGAGTCGGGGCAAGGTGGTTGGGCGAATTGCCGTAAGAGTGTCCGTACGCGTGACGGCCGTGCCGTTGTCGAGCGGCGGCGCGTTGAATCGACCGGTGACGGCTATCGATCGTCTGCCAAGATGACAACACCCACCGCTTTCACCCGCTCGTCGAACGGAGTCTGAACCGTGCTCCGCTGGCGCGCCACCCGCCTGCCCCCTTGCCAGACGTTCATTTCGCCGCGTCCAACGACTGCAGCGCCTCGCGCGCATGTGCGTTGTCCGGGTCGAGTTCGAGAACTTTCTGGAAATCTCTTCTGGCAAGTTCGTCGTGTTGCTCGAGCAAATGCAGAATTCCGCGGTTCAGGAAGGCCGCAGGCAGACGCCGGTCCAATCGAATCGCTTCGCCAATCGCCTCCATCGCCGCGTCGTGGGTCGCGCCGTTCAGCCGTCGTGCCAAGGCAAATCGCGATAATGCGTCCGCATCGCGGCGCAGCTCAAGACGCTTCGACAGGACCTGCGCGGCGGCGTCAGCTCGCTGCTGTGACATGAGCAATTGCGACAGCCGGTCGTATGATGCGAGCCAATGCGGTGTGTCGTCGATCAAATTACGATAATGCGACGAAGCGGCACGGTGGTCCCCCGCCAACTCGTACGCGACCGCCAGGCGGAACCGCGCTTCGCGCCAGTCAGGATGCTGGCTCGCCAACGCGGACAGGAGCGGGATCGCCTCGCGGCCGCGGCGCTGCGCGAGCATTGCGGAGGCGAGCCAGAACTGGCTCTCCGCGTCGCCTGGAGCACGCTCGAGCACTTCTTCGAGAATCTGCCGCCCGCGCGCGACGGCCTGCAGCTGGGGTCCCATCGACTCGTGAAGTAAGACGTAGGCCGCCCCCAGCCAGGCTTCGCTCGCTTCGGACTCTGGCCACGGGCTGACCAGCGTGACGTCTGAATTTGGCCGGAGCACATCTGAGGCATCGCCCTCAGAGACGGCGGGCGACGGGTTTCGGAGGATGGCATGGTCGGTGAAAACCAAGTGGATCCCCTCCCGCGTCGGCCGCTGCGGCATATGACATTCTACGCAGGCCGCGGCGTCGCCCGCCGGTTCGCTGGGGCGAATTCGCGCACATGACTCGGACGTGTGGCAGCTTGCACACATCCGATCATAGTGACCCGGCGCAACGTCGTGGCTGGGCTTGTGCGAGTCGTGGCACATCACGCAAGTTAGCCGTCCCTCGCTGGCGATGTAGCAGCGGCTCTGTAGCATGCGGGCACCGTGGCTGGCCACGCCCAAGCTGGCGGGCTTGCCCCAATCGATCAGGAAATCATGGCGATGATCGCGGAGTCGGTCGCCAGCCTGAAAATCAAAGGGACCGGTACCCTGCCGATACACGGTCACGTCTCCCTGCAAATGACATTGCAGGCAGACGTCGTTTGCCGCTGCGGGTGGCAGGCGAGCGGGATGCACCAGCCCTGCCGGGTCGGCGGCCACGGCGTCGGCTGCCGCAGCCTCTCCTGACTTCCGCTCGCGGTCCGACTTCCCGGCCTCTTCCGAGGCCTCTTCCGCGGCCTGCGCTCCGTCGGCGGTATGGAACGCGACATGTCGGGCCGCATTGCCATGGCAACGGCGACAGCCGATTCCACGCTCGATCGGCAACGAGAACCGGTTGGGGACCGGCGCTTCGTGACGCGCAGTCGTCCCGTGACAGCCGACGCACCCGGCCGTGATCGGACGATCAAAGCGATGATTCTGCAACTCAAATCCAGGATTCAGTTGCCAGGAGTGCGTGTCATGAAACCAAGCGACCGGCATCTGCGTGAGATAGCCGTTGTCGGCCGCCACCATCGCCTGGGCGTGATTGCCAGAGCCAACCAGATAGTGAGCCTTTCGACGAAGGCGATGTTCCGGATCGTCTGTGCGTGTCTCCTCTTGCCAGACGTCGTCGTCTTCAACAACGACCTGATAGCGATAGCCGGTCAGTGCGTCGGGAACATACGCGTTGCCGGTTGATTCGCCCAGCAATGGCAGACGAACCGCCTGCCAGGAATGGGACATGCCGTTTCGGTGGTAGTCAGCGACGGCATCGGCGTGGCAACCAGCGCACACCTGCGGGTCAACGGAGTCCACCTCTGACGCAGATCTGTGGCTTCGCGAGCCGCCAGCGGCCTTGGGCCCTTGGCGTGCGGCCTGAGGCGGGGATGAAACGTTCTTAGGCGATCGGCGCCGCGGCCAGCCGAGAAAAACAGCAAGCGCCAGCAAAACGGCCAACGCAACAAGCCGCTTGGCGTTGACGCCTGAGTTTAAGCCCATTCTGGTCGCCGATGTCGTCCGATCCGGCCCCCCCTGACAGGCCAACATGCGTCGTTGGCCTGTCTTGCGCTTACCGCGGAGACAGGCCCGCAGCGACGCCAACCAGGGAGGCGGAAGTGAGGTTCATCATCGCTAGACACGAAGCCGCCACACCACACGGTGTCCGCGCAAGGCGAGCCGTATCAGCTCATCCGCGGTCGTTCGGTTCCACGACTTCCCGCCGACGGGTTGTCCCGATCCGAGGCGGCCATCACAATTTCGCGTCTAGTCCTTAAGTTCGAGCGTCAATTCGTTCGCGCCTTCATTGATGGTTACCACCAGATCGGTCGTGCCGGCGATTTCGTACTTCAGCGGGACCGGCGGCTTACCTTCGCCGGTCAATTCCATTCCAGGCAAGCCACTTGCCGGCGCGTCGTCATCGGCATCTGGAAATGCCTGCACCGTCACCTTATAGGTACCGGCACAGGCGCCATCGTCCTTCTTGAACGTGGTAAGCGTAAACGTTCCATCCGATTCCAAGTTGCCCACCGCCGAGTTGCCCCCCCCCTCCGGATGAAGTTGTACGACTCCATTGGCAACGGGTTGGCCGTTGTAAGTGACTTTTCCGGAGGTCTCGAAGGTCGCCGGATTACCAGAACCGCACCCGACAGCGGTGATACACAAGAGGGTCCCTAGCAGCCCCATAATTCGCAAAATCATACGCGTGGTCCTCTCAATTCAACGGCATCATTGCCAATCAGTAAGCATCTTCGTAGTCGTCGTCGGCAGTACATCCCAGCGAGCCCGCTAAGGCTGTGCTGTGAAGCCGCCTGCCGGTGCGCTGTCGGCCATATCCCCTAACGCCATATAGGTATTGTGGTCCATCGTTTCAGAAAGAAAGTGAACGCTGCCGTCACCCATCGCGGCGTTGACACCACCTGGATGGAGGCTAATCGCGCCGTACTTAATACCACCAATCTCGCGCGTCATGTTGGGGTGCCCTGGCGGATAGGTTTTCTTGGCGATGTTGATCGGATAACGGGTGACGATCCAAGTGCCGTTGCCTGCAGCCCAAGCCGCCCAAGGTGACCACGTGGGAGATCGCTCACCCACAGCAAGCACGTTGCTCGTTCCATCCAGGAAATCTCGGAACCGGACTGATTGCTGCGGACTGCGCTCAAAGACGCCGTCGTAAGGCCCTTCCCCAGCACCCGTTCTCCAGTTGTGTCCGGCGTCAAACCACCAGCCCTGATAGCCCATATAGGTTGTGATCGCAGCGGGCCCTCCTCCGCTGACCGGCTGAGTCGGACTGGGTTCGGCAGGCCACGCCCACCACCGCGCCAGATCGCTGCGCACCGAAAGCGTCGGATCCGAGGGGCAGAGCAAA
>JAUIHJ010000354.1 GCA_030432015.1 bacterium | reverse complement strand
CGTCTCAATCCTGCGCTGATAAATCGCCAGCTTCGACAGAATAAAACAGCCCAGCCTTCGCTTGATTAAGGACTAGCCTGCAGACTTGAAAGGAATTCCCTTGCCTAGACGCACATTCGCGATCACGACTTGGTGCTGCCTTGTTGGCCTCATGATGTTCTCCGCGACCACGACGTGGGCCGCCGACGAGCCGATTCGGGCGTTGATTGTTACCGGAGGATGCTGCCACGATTACCCGTTTCAAACCAAGGCCATGATCGCGGCGGCCAAGGAGCGTGGCGTGGCGATCGAGTGGAAGGTTGTCAACGACGGTGGGAATGGAACCAAGGCAGAGATCGACCTGTATGACGACCCGAATTGGGCGAAGGGCTACGATGTTGTGATCCACAACGAGTGTTTCGCCAACACCACCAACAAAGACTACATTCGCAAGATCACGTCCGTGCATAAAGCAGGCGTCAATGCGGTCGTGATTCATTGCGCGATGCACACGTATCGAGCGGCCAAGATCGATGATTGGCGCGAATTGCTCGGTGTCACCAGCCGCCGCCACGAACATCAAAGTGAATATCCTGTCAAAGTCGTTGCGGTCGACCACCCGATCATGAAGGGCTTCCCGGCGGATTACAAAACACCCAAGGATGAACTGTACGTGATCGAACGGGTATGGCCGCAGACAACGGTACTGGCCACCTCGACCAGTGAGAAGAACCAAGAAGTTCACCCTGTCTTTTGGACCAGTCGGTACGGCAAGGCACGCGTCTTTGGTACGACCTACGGCCATTCCAACGGCACCTTTTCCGATGAGGTGTTCTTGACGACCCTCACTCGCGGGATCCAATGGTCCGCTGGCCGGCTGAGCGATTGATTGGCGACGACGGTGCTGGTCGCGGCGCGTTGTCGCGTACGGGCTTTCTGGGTACGATCAAGGGATGGCGTCTTGAGAAGTGAGACACCATCCCCGCCTCGACCTCCAGCCCGCGAATTGACCATGTCCCTGCGACTCGGTTCCTTGTTGATTGCGTGTCTATTTTCAACCGTGATCACAGGCGTTTTCACGTTTGCCGACGTCGCCGCCGCGGCCCAACTTCCGCCGGAACAGGTTGAGTTCTTTGAGAATCGAATTCGACCAATTCTGGTCGAGCACTGTTTTGGGTGCCATTCCGCCGCTGCGGATGAGATTGAGGGGGGCTTGGTGCTGGATAATCGCGCTGCCATGTTGAAGGGGGGCGATTCTGGCGCGCTGCTGGTTCCCGGGCAACCTGCACAGAGTCGGTTGGCTGCCGCGTTGCGCTACGAGGACGAGACCCTGCAAATGCCGCCCGATGGCAAGCTCCCCGCTGCGGTGGTTGCCGATTTCGAGGCCTGGATCGCCATGGGAGCACCCGATCCCCGCGAGGGTGCCGCCCTGGCGCCGCGCGACATCATCGCCGCCCGGGCGTTGAAGCACTGGGCCTTCCAGTCTCCGAAACTCGCACCGCGGCCCGCCGTCGAGAACCAGGCGTGGCCCACGACCGAGATCGATTTCCTGGTGTTGGCACGACTGGAAGCAGCGGGCATCGCACCGGCACCGCTGGCTGATCGCTACACCCTGGCCCGCCGCCTGTACTTCGATTTGACCGGACTGCCACCCACGCTGGAGCAGGTCACCACTTTTCAGACGGACCAGGACCCGCAGGCCTACACACGGCTGGTTGATCAGTTGCTGGACTCCCAGCAGTTCGGCGAACGGTGGGCGCGGCATTGGCTGGACGTGGCGCGCTTTGCCGATACGAAGGGGTACGTGTTTACCGCCGACCGGAACTATCCGCACGCTTACAAGTACCGTGATTGGGTCATCAACGCCATTAATCGCGACATGCCCTACGATCAGTTTCTGAAGTGGCAATTAGCAGGGGACCGCTTGGACCACGGCGACGACCGATCGAACCTGGCCGCGATGGGGTTCCTGACGCTCGGACGTCGATTCATCAACAACACGCACGACATCATCGACGATCGAATTGATGTTGTGTTTCGCGGCACGATGGGGCTGACGGTGGGGTGCGCGCGTTGCCATGATCACAAATACGACCCCATTCCTGCCGCCGATTATTACGCCATGTACGGCGTTTTTCAAAGCTCGCGCGAACAACAAGACGACGACTTGCCGCTACGCCTGGTGGACACGGAAAAGCCGGCGGATTCACGCATCTTTCTCCGTGGCAATCCGGCGAACCGTGGTGACGTTGTGCCCCGGCAATACTTGACCTTTTTCACGGGCGAGCAGCCCGCGCCGTTCCAACAAGGCAGTGGACGCTTGGAGTTGGCTGAAGCGATTGTCGATCCAGGCAATCCGCTGACCGCGCGGGTCATGGTCAATCGCGTGTGGGGGCATTTGTTTGGCGGCGGGCTGGTCCGGACTGCCAGCGATTTTGGCATGCGGAGTGAACCGCCCATCCAACAAGCGGTACTCGACCACCTGGCGGCTTCGTTCATGCAGGACGGCTGGTCGCTCAAGCGATTAATTCGCACGCTGGTGCTGTCGAGCGTCTATCGGCAGCAGAGCAAGGTTGCCCCGGAAGTCGCGCAAGCCGACCCGGAGAACGACTTGCTCTCCCATGCCCGACGTCGGCGACTGGATTTCGAGGCGATGCGCGATGCCTGGCTGGCCGTGAGCGGTCAATTGGATTCAACGGTTGGCGGTGCGTCGGTCAAGATTGAAGCGGACCCGCCCAGCCGCCGCCGGACGCTGTATGCGTTCATTGACCGGCAGAACTTACCTGGTGTTTTTCGAACCTTTGACTTTGCCAGTCCCGATACGCATACGCCCCAGCGGCCGCAAACAACGGTCCCGCAGCAAGCGCTCTTCCTGATGAACAACCGCTTTGCCCACGACGCGGCCGTGACGTTGGCCGACCGGCAAGCGGGGGACGGGGATACCGCGCGGCGTATCGGCGAATTCTATGCGGCCGTTTTCGCCCGCGCACCGACTGCCGCTGAGTTGGCAATTGGGACACGATTTGTCGAGACCCCGGAAACGGCCGAATTGGAGCACGGCCCGTGGCAGTTTGGCTACGGCCGTCTCCTGGATGACCAGGGTGAGGATCGGACTGTTGTACGCTTTGCCCCGCTGCCTCATTTTTCCGGTGATGCGTGGCAGGGCGGACCAGACCGGCCTGATCCGAAACTCGGCTGGGCGCTGGTCACCGCGGAGGGCGGCCACCCTGGAAATGATCAAGATCATGCGTCGATCCGCCGGTGGGTCGCTCCGCAGGCGGGTGAGATTTCCATCCAGGGTGAACTGAAGCATCCGGCAGAGGAGGGCGATGGCATTCGAGCCCGGGTTGTCTCGAGCCGGACTGGCGTGGTCGGCCAGTGGGATGCGGACCATCAAACGGTCGGTACCAACGTCGCGACGCTGCAAGTGCAGGCTGGGGATACGGTCGACTTTATTGTCGACTGCCGCACCAACCCCAACCATGATTCATTTCAGTGGCCCGTGTCCCTACAACTGGCTGGCAGCGACGAACGATCGGGCCGCCGCAAGTGGGACTCGAAGCAGGACTTTCGCGGCCCCGGCCCAGTGGGATTGACCGTTTGGCAGCGCTATGCTCAGGCGCTGATGCTGACCAATGAATTCATCATGCTGGACTAAAGAGAGACCACACCATGTCAGCTGAATTCGATTTAACCGATCGCATTCTTTCTCGGCGCACGTTGCTGGCCCGATCCGGCATGGGGCTCGGTGCGCTCGCCTTAGGCGAATTGCTGGGTGAACCTGCAGCGGCGGCGGTGGGCAATCCGATGTTACCCAAGCAGCCGCATTTTCCAGCCCAGGCGAAGCATGTCATTCACTTGTTCATGAATGGCGGGCCGTCCCAGGTCGATACGTTCGACCCCAAGCCCGAATTACAGAAACGGGGCGGTCAGAAGTTGCCGGACGGGAACTTGAAGACGGAACGACCGACCGGGGACCTGTACCCTTCGCCTTACACGTTTCAAAAATATGGGCAGAGCGGGATCGAAGTCAGCGAGATCTTTCCGAATGTTGCCCAATGCGTTGATGAAATGGCGATTATTCGTTCCATGCATGCCGACGTCCCCAATCACGAACCGTCGCTGATGTTGATGAACTGTGGGGACGCTCGACTGATTCGCCCCAGCGTGGGTTCTTGGCTGACGTATGGACTGGGGACGGAGAACCAGAATCTGCCAGCGTTCGTCGCCATGTGCCCTGGCGGCTACCCGATTCAGGAGTCTCAGAATTGGCAGGCGGGTTTCTTACCTGGAATCTATCAGGGGACCCATGTTGATACCAAGCATCGGCAAATCGAAAAGCTGATCGAGAACATCAAGAACGACCGGGTGACGCGTTCCCAGCAGCGGCAGCAATTGGATCTGCTTGCCGAATTGAATCAGAGGCATCTCGATGCCCGACAACGCGATGCCCAGTTGGAGTCGCGAATTCAATCCTTTGAGTTAGCTTATCGGATGCAGTCCGAAGCCAGCGACGCGTTCGATGTTTCCCGTGAACCGCAGCACATCTTGGACATGTACGGTCCCGGGACGCAGGCACGCCAAATTCTGACCGCCCGCCGACTCGTCGAGCGAGGCGTGCGGTACGTTCAGGTGTGGCACGGTGAAGGCCAGCCCTGGGACAGTCATGACGATATCGAAGTCAATCACCGACGCCTGGCAAAGCAGTGTGACCAGGCGATTGGAGCCTTGATCAAAGATCTCCGGCAGCGTGGCTTGCTGGACGAGACGCTGATTCTGTGGGGGGGCGAGTTTGGCCGGACGCCAGTCGTTGAAATGCCCAAGAAAGGCTCGAACCAGGGCAAGATTAATGGTCGCGACCACAACCACTGGGGCTTCACGGTTTGGATGGCCGGCGGCGGTGTACGCGGTGGGACCGTGTACGGCGCGACGGACGAGTTCGGTTTCAAAGCGGTCGAGAATCGTGTCCATGTCCACGATCTACACGCCACGATGTTGCGGCTGATGGGCTTCGATCATGAGCGGTTCACGTACCGTTATGCGGGACGCGACTTCCGCTTGACCGACGTGCATGGCCGCGTGATCAAGGACGTCATCGCCTGAGTTGCCGCGCCTGCAGTGGTGTTACAGCGCGGACGCATTAAATGTGTCGCCCTGCGTGATGTCGCCGGTCAGGTATCCCTTCCTGAACCACCGTTGCCGCTGGTCGGACGTGCCGTGGGTGAACGAATCCGGTGTTACATACCCGCGGGCTCGACGCTGCAAACGATCATCTCCGATCGCGCTCGCGGCGTTCAACGCTTCGTCAATGTCGCCCCGTTCGAGGATCTGTTCGGCCTTGTCCGCATGATGCGCCCAGACGCCAGCATAAAAGTCCGCCTGCAATTCAAGCCGCACGGTGAGCTGATTGTATTCGACGTCGCTCAACCGACCCCGTTGGGCATGGACGTAATTTGAAACACCCAGCAGGTTCTGCACGTGGTGCCCGACTTCGTGCGCAATGACGTAGGCTTGGGCGAAATCACCCGGTGCGCCGAGCTGGTTCTTGAGGTCGTTATAGAACTGCAGGTCGATATACAATTTGTGATCGCCTGGGCAATAGAACGGTCCGACCGCCGCGTCGGTTGTGCCGCAGGCCGAGTCGACGACGTCGTCGAACAGAACCAGGATGGGTTCTTCGTAAACCTTTCCCATCTTGCGAAATTGTTCGTTCCAGACATCTTCGGTGGTCGCCAAGACGACGTGCACGAAGTCGGCGAGATCGTCCTGGGCTGGATCCGGCTGCCGATCAACGGATACTTGCTCGACAGGCCCGCCGCCGGGTCCTCCGTTATCGCCGATGAGCTGCAGGGCCCGCTCCGGGCCGAGGATCACCAGGGCCAGCAAGAGAATCACGATTCCGCCGACGCCACCGCCCAGCTTGATGCCCGGTCCACGACGCCCAGCGGGCCCTTGGCCCCGCCGGTCCTCGACGTTTTGACTCCTGCGGCCGCTGCGCCATCGCATTGCATTGTCTCCGCAAATCGACTGCCACTGGGGGGAGGCGAGCTACTCGTTGTCGAGTGCTTCCTTGATGATCTTGTCCAAATCAAAGCTGCCGCCGTCGATCGAGTCAAAAATCGAAGCGCGCTGCTCTGCAGAATCGTGTTCGGCCAACTTCTTGACAATCGTGTCAATCTCCTCCTCGCTGTGGCCACGTTGGCGGAGAAACGCGATCAGGACGTCATCGGTGCGGTCAGTCATCTCAAGCTCCCGGGGAAATTAGCGTCCGAATTCTTCGTCATAGTCTTCCAGCGACGCGGAGACCACTTTCCGCGCGTGTTCGACGCCGTAGATGGTCTCGATGGATATCACCGATTGCTGGTCAGGCGTCATCTTATACGTGCTGAAGTAGTGCTGCATCCGCTCGATAATCGCCGGCGGCAGGTTGGAGACATCTTTCACATCTGACCAGATATTGTCGTTGACGAGGACCGCGATAATCTTGTCATCCGCTTCGTCACGATCCACGGCCTGGAGGCCACCTACAATTCTCGCATTGACGATGATTTCGGCGCGTGAAATCGGCCGTTCCGTCAAGACACAGATATCCAGTGGATCCCCGTCGCCCTTGGTGGCCTTTGGCGAAAGGTCGCTAACGCGATGCCCGCAATAGGTTTGCGGGACAAAGCCATACAGGGTCGGCGGCTGCGATGAACTGCGCTGGGGCCGATCGGCTCGCAGATAGCCGGTCACCTTGTCGACTTCGAACTTGATCAAATCGAACGGCGTCAACTCGATGAACGCGTGGACAACGTGCGGAGGATCGGGACCGGGATCAAGCCCGTGCCACGGATGTGGACGCCAACGATAAAATGGGGCTTCAAATGCCATTGCTGAAGGGTATTCCTGACGTGCAATCGAGGGGGGGGAGCGCGGAAATTCGGGGCCGCGGCACCTCAGTATAGCGACTTGCCGCTTGGAGCCCAGGGACGGGGAGGGGGCGATTGGGCCGCCGCCACGCAGGGTCAACACGCAGGCCGTGCGGTGTCGCGGTGACCACGTTGGCGCGTCGTATGGATTGGCAGGCCGCAACGGGGGGACGTAGAATAGGGCGTCACCTTGGGAGAAGCTTGATGTCGCAGCAATCGATCCATCCAAAATTCGCGCGGCGTGCTTTCCTGGGCCAGTTGGGGCTGGGGGCCACAGCACTTTCGACCATGTTGGTGGGTGATGGCGCTCAGGGTCTTGCCGACGATGTCGGTCGGCCGGTTGATGCTGCGCCAGGACCACTCCCCGGCCTGCCGCATTTCGCACCGCAGGCCAAGAACGTCATCTACCTGTTTCAGTCAGGCGCTCCCTCGCAACTCGACCTGTTCGATCACAAGCCGAGCTTGGCTGATCGACGCGCCGAGGAACTGCCGGACTCGATTCGCCAGGGGCAGCGGCTGACCGGGATGACGGCAACGCAGGATCGCTTTCCGGTCGCCCCCAGCATGTTTCGCTTTGCGCAGCACGGTAAGAGCGGAGCCTGGCTTAGCGAACTCTTGCCGCACACGGCGAAGGTGGCGGACGAACTCTGTTTTATCAAGTCATTGCATACGCAGGCGATCAACCATGATCCCGCGGTTACTTTTTTTCAGACCGGCGCGCAGCTGGCCGGGCGCCCAAGCATGGGCGCGTGGGTGTCGTATGGTTTGGGGTCGCTGAACCGCGACCTGCCAACCTTTGTGGCGATGATTTCACAGAGTAGCTTCAAGGCCGGCCAACCGCTCTATGACCGGCTCTGGGGCAGCGGATTCTTGCCCACGCGTTATCAAGGCGTCAAGTTTCGCTCGGTCGGCGATCCGGTCCTTTACCTCTCGAATCCCGCCGGGATCTCACAGGCATCCCGTCGCTGGTTGCTGGACGATCTTGCCGAGCTGAATCAGTTGGGACTGCAAGAATACGGGGATCCCGAGATCGCGACGCGCATCGCCCAATATGAACTCGCTTACCGGATGCAAACATCAGTCCCGGAATTGACCGATGTGGCGAGCGAACCCGAGACAACTTTCGAACTGTACGGCCCCGAATCGAAACGGCCTGGCAGCTACGCCGCGAACTGCCTGTTGGCCCGTCGATTGGTTGAGCGAGGAGTCCGCTTCGTGCAGCTTTTTCATCGCGGCTGGGATCAGCACACCAAGTTGCCCGAAGGGATTCGCCACCAGTGCCGTGACACCGACCAGGCCTCGGCCGCGCTGATTCAAGATCTCAAACAACGTGGCTTGTTGGACCAGACTCTCGTGGTGTGGGGGGGCGAGTTTGGCCGCACGGTCTACTGTCAGGGTAAATTGACCGCAGACGATTACGGTCGCGACCACCATCCCCGCTGCTTCACGATCTGGATGGCGGGCGGCGGGATCAAGCCAGGAATGTCGTTCGGTCAGACGGATGCATTTGGCTACAAT
>JAUIHJ010000353.1 GCA_030432015.1 bacterium | reverse complement strand
GATCGTCCGGACCGGTAGCGGGGCGACTCCCCGCACGTTGACCGTGACGCTCAGCGACGAGGCCAACGGCCCGGTGATCGCCGATGCGATCCGGATCGAAGCGCTGCCCGGGCATGGACCGGAGATCCTGGTGAGCGGCCCGCCGTACATCGCCGACGACGGGAGTTTTGAATTCGGGACAACGTTGGTCGCCACACCGCTCGACCAGACCTTCACCGTCTACAACATGGGAACGTCGGGGCTGACGCTGGACGATGCGTCGCTGGCGGCATCGGTGGCGGCGATTCCCGGCTATTCGTTGACGTCCGGATTCACGCCGGCGGCGACCGCCGGGTCTCCGTTGGCGCCGGGCGCCGCGGCGACGTTTGTGGTGACCTTGGATGCTGCTTCGGCCGGGAATTACGCCGGCACGATCACGTTCGACACCAACGATGCTGACGAATCGCCCTTCGAATTTACGATCAACGGGACGGTCAATCCGGACATCACGATCGTGGACAATACGCCCAACAATGCGCCCTGGCCACCCAATCCGGCCGGGACGACATTTACCACGTCAGGTGCGATGAACCTCTGGCCGCAAGGTTTTCAGAACGACATCTACGAGGCGCCGGCAGGTGGCGCCGTCGAGTCGGCAACCTACACGTTCCCTGTGGCTCCGGGCGGCGTGTACCAGGTGGCCAGCACCTGGACACCGTATGGCAACCGGGCGACCGACGCGCCGTATGCGATCAGCGGTGTGACCGCGCCCGCCACGGTCAACGTCAACCAGCGGATGGCGCCCAACGACTTCCTGGACGCCGGGGCGAGTTGGGAGGAACTGGGGACGTTTACCGCCAGCGGCCCGACGTTGACGGTTGTCCTTTCGGGCAGCACCACCGGCAACGTGATTGTCGACGGGATGCGGATCCAACGTTTGACCGATCCGGAAATCAAGGTCCTGGCCGGATCGACCGACATTATCTCCGGCACGACCAACTTCAATTTCGGCAACAAGTTCGCCGGTTCGACCGGCGCCGGGTTGAACCAGACCTTTGTGGTCAGCAATATCGGTGTGGCGGATCTGGTCTTGCAGCCGATCGCCGTCAGTGGGAACTTCTCGCTGGTGACCACCACCTTCCCGAACTTTACCGCCGGTCAACTGTTGGCGCCGGGTGCGAGCGTCTCGTTTGAAGTGGCCCTGGATGCCGCCACGTCCGGCGCCAAGTCGGGCAACGTCTCCTTCGGCAATAACGATGCCGACGAGAGTCCCTTCAGCTTCAATCTGTCCGCGAACGTGGTCAACACGCTGATTATCGACGACGGCGATCCTGCGCCCGGCTACACCGATACGGCGAACATGTCCGCCTATCCCCAGGGATTTCAGAACGATGTCCGCGAGGCGGTGGCGGGGGGCGTCACGCAGGGGGCCAGCTATCTCTTCTCCGGGCTCCCGGCCGGCACGTACCGAGTCTCGGCGACCTGGACACCCTATAGCAACCGGGCCAGCAACGCGGTCTATACGGTCAACGGGACCGCCATCCCGGTCAATCAGAAGTTGGCGCCCAACAACCCGGCCGCGACCACGCTGGGCACATTTGCCACCGACTCGGGATCCAATTTTGCAGACCTTTCATTGACGACGACGCCCGTGGGTGTTGGGAATACCATTACGGTCGACTTGTCTGATGTGGGCGCCAATGGCAACGTGATCATTGACGCGATTCGGATCGAACGCTTGGGCGCCCTGCACGCTGCCGCCTTCAACGGCGATACCCCTACGGGTGAACTGCTGACCCATGGCCAGGTGGCTCCGCTGCTGGACGCTGCCGTGCGGTATTGGACGGACAACGGGGCGTCGTTGGCGGCAGGCCGCGCTGCCACCGAGCTGGTCACCGCAGGCCAAGCCGCCTCGCGGCTGGCGGAGGTTCAGGTGGGAGTGGTCGACCTGCCCGCTTCGATCCTGGGTCTGGCCTCTGAGGCCACGTCACAGGTCTGGCTCGACACCAATGCGGCCGGCTTCGGCTGGCACTTGGACCGACACGCGGAGATGAGCGTCCGTCCGGCGGCAGGGCCGGGGCACGCCGGAATCGACTTGCTGACCGTGATCACTCACGAGCTGGGACACGTGCTCGGCTATGCCGACCTTGATCCGCTGCATCACCACCATGACGTGATGGCTGGCGTCTTACCCGCTGGTCTGCGACGCGTGCCCGATGGTCGCCCGGCCAGTCTGCTGGCGCCCACCGACCTGACGCCGGACGCCTACCGGAGTCACGTGGACCTGCTGTTCGGTCGCGATGCACTGGCTCCGACGCCAGGCGAAGATGAGCCGGGAACGGATGAGACGTTTGGCGACCCGCAACGCCTGGCAGCACACGCGGTTCCGCGATCACCATCCGACGAACGCCTGCTCCCGCACCTGAGCCAGCTGTTTGAAGAAGACCGCGAAGAGTCTCACGACGCCTTCTTCTCTGAATTGGGGGACCCGTTTACCGAACACAAGCAAGGGAGCGAATTGCTTGACGAGTAACCGCTTGCATGTACGCCATATCGCCGGCCTCGTCCCGCGGTGGCCAGCGGCACAGCAACTTCGAAATTGGATGACGATTTCGATCGTTGCGGGCTTGGTGGTCGCGAAGGCCGCCAGCTTCGGATTTGCGCAGCCGACGCTGGAGTCCGTGTTGCGCGAGCCGCTGACCGGGCAGGTGACCATCACCGAGCAGCATCGGAATTTTGTGCGGTCTCGATTGATGCCCCTGATGCCGGCCGAGACGGCGCAACAGTGGCAACGACGCGCTGCGCAATTGCGGGCGAAGGTTCTAGACGACGTTGTGTTTCGCGGGGTCCCTGCGACATGGCGGGAACATCAACCCCAAGTTGTCTGGCACGAGGTGATTGAGACCGAGCACGGTTATCGCATCCGCAAGCTGCGCATTGAGGCCCTGCCGGGTCTGTGGATCCCCGCGTTGTTATATGAGCCGGAAGACCTGCGGGACCGAGTGCCGGCCGTCTTAAATCTGAATGGCCACGAGGCCACCGGAAAATCAACCGCATACAAGCAATTGCGCTGTATCAACCTCGCGAAGCGGGGCATGCTGGCGCTCAATCTGGAGTGGCTCGGCATGGGCCAGCTTCGCTCGGACGGCTTCAAGCACAATCATCTCAGCAAGCTCGACCTCTGTGGGCGCAGCGGGCTAAGCGTCTTCTTCCTGGCGATGGCAGGCGGGCTGGATGTGCTGCTCGACCATCCGCATGCGGACCGCCAGCGAACGGCGGTCACTGGGTTGTCGGGTGGCGGCTGGCAGACGATCATGCTCAGTTCGCTCGACACACGGGTCCGGTTGGCCGTTCCGGTTGCGGGGCACAGCGCCATCGTGCAGCGACTCGAGCACCCCGGCAGCATTGGCGATCTCGAACAAATCCCCAATGACCTGGCGATGACCGCTGGCTACGTCCAGCTTACGGCGCTGATGACTCCCAGGCCGATGTTGATGATCTATAACTCGCAGGACAATTGCTGCTTTGTCGCGGATACCGTCAAACCGAATACCTTTGATCCGATCGTCCCATTTTACGCACAAGCCGGCGCGGCAGATAAGCTCGCGTACTACGCCAACTCGAATCCAGGGACGCACAATTACGATCAGGATAACCGCGAACAGCTCTACCGATTTCTCGACCGGCATTTTTTCCCGATGGAGAAACGAGCTTTCCAGGAACCTGATGCCTTGGATGAGGTCTTGACGCATCAAGAGCTGAGCGTACCGCTGCCGGACGAGATTGCTGACTTTCATACGCTAGCCGCCGAGGCAGCTCAGGGGTTACCGAAACCTCTGCCTGAAACGGTGGAAAAGCAACGCGAACTGTTGCGCAGGATTCTGCGTTACCAGGAGCCCGCAACGTCGGCGACTCGGTTTACCGGTCCGCAACCGACTGGCGACTTCATTGTCCGCCAGTTGCGGTTGAAAATCGGTGACTGGGAGTTGCCGGCGACGTTGGTAGAGAGCGATATCGTACGGGGGCACGTGGTACTTTTGGCTGATGGCGGCTATGCATCACAACTGTCACGTATCGCAGAGCTCGCTACAAATGGCAATCGCGTTCTGGCGATCGACCCTTTGCTGATTGGGCACAGCACACCACAACAGGGCGCGAAGTATCAGAATGCCATGCTGCTGGCGTCCGTCGGAGAACGCCCTTTGGGGATCCAGGCAGCGCAGACCGTGGCGGTTTCGCGGTTTCTGGCACGTGTCTTCGACGCCGAGTCGATTGAGATCGACGCCAACGGTGCGACCACAAGTCTGGTGGCTCGCTGTGCGGCGGCCATCGACGGAGGGACCGTGATTGCTTCGGTAATAACACGGGGCGAAGCCGAGTCGCTACACGATTTCCTAAAACCGGGGCCAAGCTACGGAGGTACTCCTGAAGTCTACTGCTTTGGCCTTTTGGAGTTCTTCGACATCAAGGAACTTATCCAGCTGGCGAAACGGCAGGCGAGCCTGGAGCTCCCCAAAACCCGATGACGGTGAATCGCCCAGAATGACATCCGTGGTTGACGCACGGTCATCGCCTGGTCACGTTCCTGATCGCTTGGTGCTCCTGGGAATCAAAAAAGCCCCTGGGGCTGGTACCCCAGGAGCTATTGATGGTGGTCGTTGCGGGGCCCGAAGTCTCAACGTCAGAGTCGACGTCCCCAGGCGACGCGTTCGATTAACTTGACCTACGCGGCATCCTTCGCAAGCGCGTCGTGCCGCGCTTCTTCCAGCCACAGCCGGATGCTGCCTTGAACGCGTTCCATCAGTTTTCCCCAGCCCTTGACGGGATGGTTGATTTCTCGCTGGGCGGCGATGGCGAGCGCCTCGTCCGCTTGCTTGGTGTTGCCAAGCTGTTTGGCGGCCAGGGCCCAGAAATAAGCGTACCGGGCATCCTCGGCTTCCAGCTTGGTCGCCTGAGCGAACGACGTGCGAGCATTCTCGAAGTCGCCGCCGCGGTATTGCTGTAGACCTTCAACGAAGTACTCCTTGGCAGTCTTCGTTAATGTTCCTACCGGCGACGCGACATCGTTCAGCGAATCGATTGTCAGACCTACGGGCACGGTACGATCGCGGGACACAGCGTTGATCGCAGTGGTGGATGCTGGCTGCGCTTCGTCGTCCGCGGGGGTTGGCGTGTTCTTGAGGCCCGAATCGTGACGCTGGACGGGTCCGCCAGCATCGGCGGGGCCGTCCGATTTCGTGACGGGGCGACAGACGCGAACGGGAACTTCGTAGGTCTCAGTTCGCGGCACACACTTGGTCACGGTGTAGGTCACCGTTCTCGGTACGGTTCGCGGCACCGTGATGGTCCGCTCGGTAGGAACCTCTTTCCAAACCGTGTAGGGTACGGTGCGTGTGCCGGTTTCGGTGGTCATGCGAGTGACCAGTTGTGCGACGGTGCGCGTATGCTGCTCGGGGATCACCTTGCGAACCTGATAGTAGACGGTTCGGGTATTGGTGACGGGAACCTGGCGATTGAAGGTGTACGTAACCTCTCGCATATGGGTCGTCGGGACCAGGCGTGTGGTGGTGTAGGGGACCTGTTTGGTGTGTGTTTCGTAGACGACCTTGGTGCAGTTTACGACACGCTGTTCGACCTTGGGAACCCAGACCCGTTTGCAGACCTTGACCGGCGGGCATTGAACCTCGACGGTCGTGCTCTTGCCGGGCTTAAAGACGCAGCAGCACCGACATGGATCCCATTCCCAACAGCCAGGTTCCTGGACACATTTCTTGACGACGGGACCGGGATGCTCTTCGACATGGGTTTCCCAGCAGCCGGTATGAATGTTGATGGTCTTCGTATAGGGGATTTCGCGCGGAACGGTATACGGGACGGTCCGAATTCGCGACTCTTCGACCGTATGGTAGGTCGTGTAAGGGACCTGGCGGGTGCGGGTCTCGGGGACGGTAATGGGTTTCCGAGACCCGGTGCACATCGTGCACTGTCTTGGTGTCATAGTGCGTGTCGTAGACGGTTTTCTCGCGTTGCTCCGTGACCGAATCATAAACCGTGCGGGTGCACTTCTTCATGACCGTCTCCCACCGCATTTCCACCGGCTTCTCCGTGTGGCATTGCTGTTGAGTGGGGCTACTTTTTTGTGCTGTAGCGTGCTTCTGTGTCGTATCCGATGGAGTGGCGTCGTCTGCGCTGGAGCCCGCCTGTGGAGTGGCGAGAGCAATCGCGACGACGCACGTCAGAAAGCGAAGGTGCGTTTGGCAGAACATTCGGATCTTCCTTTTTTGAAACTACGGCTGGGTGCCTAATCGCGGTTGCAAATGCCGGGGATACGACCGCGCCGATCGATATGTAATATTCAATCGTAGTGCACGCACTCTGCCTAATTTCCAGACGATTCCCAGATTACGCAAGAATGCAACACGGCCTTCACATCACAACCGCTTCAACCTCGCCAGGCGTCACATTCGCTGCGATTCGCGCGCTGATGCCGATCGGTACCTGCCAGCCAGATCGGCTACACCTGCTGAACGAACGGTCTGCCTCAAAGTCCCGTTAATCGAAAGCTGCGCAATCAGAGCGCGGCAACGGGTCCCACCACTTGGCGACCGTCGCGACGACGAGTAAGGCACGCGGGACGGCGACCGTCTGGAGACAGTCGTTCCTCATTGCTGGGCAGCATCCTCAATGGTTTCGCTACTCGATCGTAAAACCCGACAAGTCCTCGGCAGCGGGAAACTGCGGGTCCATGTTCTTGAGTGCTTCCACGATCACCTGGCTAACGGCCAGATTGCGATACCATTTTTGGTCGGCGGGAATGACGTACCAGGGTGCGTGGTCGGTCGTGCACCGTTGGAGCATCTCTTCAAAGGCCTCGATGTAGGCGTCCCACTGTCGGCGCTTGGCCAGATCGGCGGCTTCAAATTTCCAGTGGCGTGTCGGATCAGCAAGCCGGGCTTCGAGTCGCTGTTTTTGTTCCTTGTTGGAAATGTGCAGATAGAATTTGAGGATCGTGGTGCCGGAGTCGGTCAGCAATTTCTCGAAATCGTTAATCCGATCATACCGGGCGCGCCAGACGGATTCCGGAACGATTTCGTCAACACGCACCACCAGTACATCTTCGTAATGGGAGCGATTAAAAATACCAATCATCCCTTTGGCGGGGACATGCTGGTGAATCCGCCAGAGAAAATCGTGCGCTAACTCTTCTTCGGTAGGTCGCTTGAACGAGGTTACTCGGACGCCTTGAGGATTGACGCCCAGAAACACCTTTCGAATCGTGCTGTCCTTGCCGCCGGCGTCGAGTGCTTGCAGGACGATCAGCAGCTTCTGTTTGCCCTCGGCATAGAGGCGAAATTGCAAATCGATCAGTTCGGCGCGAAGTGCTTTAAACTGGGCTTCTGCTGCGGATCGATCCGAGTACAAGTCCTTGCCGTCGGTGGTGATGCGGTTCAGGCGAACTTTTTGTCCGGGCGTTAACCGATGCTGCGTTGGCACGTGGGCTCCGTTTCGTGAGATGGCGAATGTCGCCTACCAATTGGCGACCTGATAATCTTTCAGGAACTGACCCCAAACATGTTTTCCGGTGAGCAACCCATGAAAGAACGGGTCGCAGATTCTGGCGGCGGCGTCGATGATATCCAACGGCGGATGGAAGCCCAATTCCTCCTGTTTGCGTTTGGCGATGTCGGCCGGATCTTCGTCGGTGATCCACCCGGTATCGACGCTATTCATGTGAATCCCTTCGGCGATATAATCGCGCGCGGACGTTCGCGTCAACATATTCAGGGCCGCTTTAGCCATGTTGGTGTGCGGGTGTTTGTCGGTCTTGTTGGCGCGATAGAAGACGCCTTCCATCGCCGAGACATTAACGATGTGTTTGTCCTGCGTGGGCACCCGGACCATGAGCGGCTTGAGTCGTGCATTGAGAATGAACGGCGCGACGGCATTGACAAGCTGAACTTCCAATAACTCGACGGTCGGCACATCGGCCAATCCCAATCGCCAACTATTGACCGTACGGAGATCGACCTGCTGAAGATCATCGTCATACTGACCGGCGGGAAAAATTTCTGTGCCACCGTCGGTATCGCCGGCGACCAGAGGGATCTGCGACAGCTCGGCCGCGCGGCGAATACCGGCCAGACTTTCGTCCACCTGCGTGGGGAGTGCGAGTTCCGGTTTTTGATCGGGGAGGGTGTCACGGTTGCGAAGCGCTTCGTACGCCGCCAGCATGGGCCGCGCGGCCGCGGGCAGCGAGTCGACGAGTTCCCGCTCCGCTTCCATCAGGTGAGCGTAAAATCCTGGCGGCCGGCGGACGGTCTGGCAGGCATTGTTGAGGATGAAATCCAGGCGAGGCAACGTCGCGCACAGATGCGCCGCCAGCGCTTCCACACTGGGTGTGTGTCGCAGATCGATCCCGTGCAGTTGCAA
>JAUIHJ010000352.1 GCA_030432015.1 bacterium | reverse complement strand
CTCCCACGTCGAGCACCTGTTCATAGAGCTGAGTGGCCACGTCCTGCATGCGCCGCAGGTCGTCACTGTCCGCCAGATTCAGGAACGGCCGCACATGAATCTGCCCTTGGGCGACATGCGAAAAGAACGTCGCGGTGACCTGATTTTCCTTAAAGACGTTCTGCATGCGAACCAGGAAATCGGGCAACAACTTGGGCGCCACCGCAATATCTTCTACGAACGGCAGCGGTCGAATGGAGCCTTTGAGCCGGTAAAGTCGTGGAATCACGCGACGCACCAAATGCCAAAATACGTTGCGATCTTCCGTATCGAGGGCGATTCGCGAATCAAACGCCAATCGCCGGCGACGCTGGATTCGCGAGATGACTTGGTTGAGCTGGTCGCTTACCGTGGACACGTCATCCCCCTGCACCTCGACCAGCACCATGGCCTCGGCTTCGTTGGGAACCAACTGATCGAACCGCTCGTCAACTTCGCGCGAGATCGAAAGCAAGCGACGGTCCATGAGATCGCAGGCACAGACCCCCATGCTGGAAGCCAACAGCGCGCCTTGCGCTGCGCTCTCGAGCCGATCGAAATAGAGCAGCACGACGCCGCGATGCAGGGGCCGCGGTGATGTCCTGACCGTCGCTTCGGTGATCAGTCCCAGCGTCCCCTCGGAACCGACCAGCAACCGGGCCAGGTCGATCTGGCCGTCCGCCACGACGTCGTAAACGTGGTAACCGGAACGATTAACAAGGGTCTTGGGACGATGGGCCGCAATCACCGCGGATTCTCGTTGGATCAATTCGCCCACGCGACGCGCCAATTCACCGCGAGGCGTCGGTTCGGCTTCGTTGGACTCCAAGGGAACCTTCTCGGCCTCCAACACCGACCCGTCCGCCATCACCATTTGCATGCTGACCACATGATCACGGGCTGTGCCGTACGCCGGCCAATGACTGCCACCACCGTCAATGGCTAACACGCTTCCCATCGTCGTGACCCGCCGCGTGGCGGGATCGGGTCCGAACAGTCGATTCTGTTTCCTGAGGTGGTGATTCAGTTGCGCCAGCACGATGCCCGGCTGGAAGCGCACCGTATCCTCGGTGATCTCCAGGACACGCCGCATATGCGACGAAAAATCGATCATCAGGCCAGGGCCCAAGGACTCACCGGCCACCCCGGTTCCGGCTCCGCGAGCATGAATTGGGATGCTGTTCTCCGCGGCATATTCGACACAGGCGACCACATCGGCGAGGCCCTTGGGGCGAATGACACCCAGTGGCCGAATCTCGTAAATGCTGGCGTCGCTGGCATACATCTGAACGAACAGGTCGTCGCAATAGACTTCGCCCTTGAGTAGCCCACGCAAGTCCGCCTGGATTCGTTCTCGCTCCTGATCCATAGGGACTGACCTGATGAGTCGCGGTTGGTTGGGAATGAGCCGGTGGCTTCAATTGCCCTGAAGCAGCACGCCGTTACGGCGTGGGCGGGGTCGATTTCACGACGGGCTTGGCGGATGCCGCGTCCGCCTCCGCCAGGCGGGCCGCTTGCTGACGAAATTTCTCGTGAGTTTCCAAACTGAACGCTTCACGCTCCTCCAACCCCGCCAAGCCACGATACTCGGCACGGCATCGATAACACTGCAACAAGTTGCCCACACCAAAATAAAGTGCCACATCAATGAGAGCCGCGAAGAAGAGAATGCCGTAGGTCGCATACCGCCAATGAAATCCCCAGGTGATCGAACTGAGGACCATCGCAGCCACCACAATGGTCAGTCCCAATCGCTGAGAAAAATCTTTCCGCACATACAATTCACGGCAACCACAGACGAGACACCGTTGCATCGCGTTGTCCGCTTCCCCCGTATCGCTGCCGTCACCCGCGTCCCCGCTGTTACCGGCATCACGGTTACCTGCATCACGGCTGCCCGCCTGCCCCGCACGCGTAATGGGGATCGAATGCTGACACGAGGTACAGACCACGGCCAGTGTGGTGGACTCAATGTCCTGACGCGTCGTCTGGTCGCATTCAGAGCAAGCGAAAGTCACGTTCATGGCGAGGAACTCCTCAATTCAAGCCGTGGCGACGCATCCCATCGCAAGCCACCTGGATCGATCACAATCACCGTTCATCATATCGGATAGAGTGTATCGACGGACAGTAGCTGCGACGTCAGTTCTCCCAGGAACGTCAGGATCACGCCCGCATACAAGATCCCAGTCGCGCTCTGCGTATTGGGGACCTGCAAGGCATACCAGGACATCAGGGCCAGCATCAGCGTGCCTAGGATGCCGGACAGCCAGCGAAAGCTGACAAAGATCCAAAAGACCGTTTCCAGCGGAGCCGGAGAAGTCGCCTGTAGCGCCAGGCCGGTACCGCTCACCAGCGTCCGCACGACGATGGCGATCCCCATCAGAATGACAAGCCGTTTCAGCGGTAACAACTCCATGGTCGGCGTGTTGAGGTACCAATGCCCAAGGAACATCGCAGACAACGTGACCCCTAACAGCAAGCCGCTCGAGCTGAGGTCCAGGAATGCCAACGCGATCCCGATGCCGCTGGTGGCCTCACTCCAGGGAGTCACCATGCCTGCGGCGATCAGGGCGGTAATCGCCACCACAAACAGCACCAATTCGCCCGCGGCAGACTTTTCGTAGAGCCACAGAACCGAGCCCACATAGCTCAAGAAGGCCATCCCCACGGTCACGCCAAACAGAAACTGCCAGGAGAAGGCGCCAGGTTCCAGGGATTCCTGCCGCGTAAAGATCGCCAGGGCGGCAAAGGTGTTGATCCCCATCAGGACCCACAAATGCACGCGGTAGAATCCACTGGTTACGTACCGCGCCGGCGTCACTCCCATGCACAACGCCACACCAAACGTCACGCGAAACACGAACTGAATCAGCAGATGCCACAGGTCCATCTTAGTTTCCGTAGATCAATTGCATGATCTCGGCACGGGACGACTGATTCGACCGAAACAGCCCCTTCATTGCGGACGTCACGCACAGGCTGCCAGGCTTCCGCACACCACGCATCGTCATGCAGGAATGGGTGGCTTCGACCACCACCGCCACCCCTTTGGCATCCAGTTCGCTAACCAAGAGATTGGCAATTTCCTCCGTCATCCGTTCCTGGACTTGTGGGCGACGGGCGATGCTTTCGACAACGCGTCCCAGCTTGCTGAGCCCAATCACTTTGCCCTTGGGAATGTAGCCAATATGCGTCTTGCCCATGAACGGCAGCAGGTGGTGTTCACACATGCTGTTAAAGCTGATGTCGCGCACCAGCACGACCTCGTCGTAGGCCTCGGTGAAAAACTTCTTCAGGTGGGCCGACGGGTCGTCGTGCAAACCACTGAAGAGTTCAGCGTACATGCGCGCGACGCGGGCGGGCGTCTCCAACAAGCCTTCGCGGTCCGGATCCTCGCCCACGGCCGCCAGGATCTCGCGGACAGCCGCTTCGATCCGTGCATGATCCACGGGATGCGTCGGCCGGTCCGTCGTCGCCTCATCGGTTTCACCGTCGTGGCTACCGGTTTCGCGATCTTGACCCGACGCGGACATAAGTTTCTCCTGAATAGCAATCAGTGCATGGAACGGGCGACATCAACAAGGCGCAACCGCTGACCAGTTCGGGAACTGACTCATTTTCGGCGAGAAATCGCCCGTACCTGGCCGCACGACGACGCCAAGACGAATGCCGGACCCTCTCGCGCCCCGACTCAACGGACTCATGGTAGAAGCGTCATGCGCGACGGTCAAGGACGCTCAATTGTCGCTGAATTTTGGCGGAAACGGCGGGCCGGAGTCGCCATTTCGCAGCGCTGGTGTCGACGCCATGTCCAGGACCTCCAGCAATCGTTGAGCTCGAATGCTCGCATCGGGTTCGCTGAGAAACTCCTGTTTCAGCGACGTGGCCAGATCCAGCGAGAAAGCAATCACGTCCGTCAGGATCCCAATCGGTAGGCGCGCGTCGAGCAACTGCGTCAACTGCTCGTGCCCGGCCGCCATCTCCACCAACTGCCGCTGGAAGCGTCGCGTCAGCGCCTGCCTGAGTTTGGTGTGCTGTTCCGAAGTGACGGGAGAATGTTCATTAACAACCGTTACGTCCGCCATCCGATAGGCGTGTTCGATCGGTAGCTCGTGTTCGATCGCCGCCCGGCACAACCCTTTGAGAATCAGATTGTACGTGCCGTCGGGCAGTCGAGTCTCCGCGACGATCTTCCCAACGCACGTCGCAGGGAAGACGGCAGGTCGTGCGTCGTAGGCGGCTTCCCAGCCGGGTTTCAGCAGGGCCATCGCCAGCAACTGATCTTCTCGCAAAGCGTCTTCCAACATGGAAACGTAACGCGGCTCGAAAATGTGCAGAGGTTGAATCGCGTGGGGGAACATGACCAGATTGGGAAGCGGAAACAACCGCACGCGGCCCGAAAAGTCAGCCGGCAAATCAGAATTATTTTCGTGATACGCCATGGTGCCCGATCAATTCGTTCAGTGACACGCGCGTCTAATTCAAACTTCAGACGGCTCACTCCCGTCGAGATGGATTTCCGGGATCAAATCGACCACGATCTCGAACTTGGGGAATGCTTCTTCGCTCGCCAAAATCTCCGCACAGCAACGCTCTAATTCAGAAAGCAGCTGTTCCACATTCAAACCGCAATAGTGAGGCTGATACTCATCCAGATAGCCTCGACACGAGTAGTATAGCTTCTTCGCGCCGGTCGTATTGCCATTTCCGAAATGGTGCAGGCAGACGGCCACTTGAATCAGACCCTGGTAAAACCGCCGCGCCGGGCCAGAATATTCTTGCCAGAGGTCCTCCCAAACGTCGTGCGCCTCAAAGAACTCACATTCGTTGAAAAGGCGAATCCCCTCCAGGTATCTGGGATCATAAACTTCTGGGGCGTCTGACATCGCAAGTATCCAACCGGTTTGATTCAGGGTGCAACACGCGGCAATTACCGTTTTCGGCCATTACGCCGCACCAATCAATGGGGTTCCCCAGGCCGCAAGCGTACCAACTGCCCGGCGGAATCGCGCCGTCACAGGCTCGATCAGTCCTCTTTCGCCGGGGCAAACCCGCGACGGACCGTATTTTCCGTGATGGTGCGGGGGATCACAAATTGCAGCAAATAGTCCGGACCGCCTGCCTTGCTGCCGATTCCCGACATCTTGAAACCGCCGAATGGTTGCCGACCCACAATCGCGCCGGTGATCGCGCGATTGATGTAGAGATTACCAACCATCAGCTCGCGTTTGACCTGCTCGATCGCGGCCGGGCTGCGGGAGAAGATTCCGCCGGTCAGCGCATATTCCGTGCTGTTGGAAACCCGCAATGCTTCGTCCAGGTCGGTGACGCGAATGACCGCCAAGACCGGGCCGAACACCTCTTCCCGGGCCAGGCGAGCATCCGGCGCCACATCCGAAAAGATATGAGGCCCGACAAAATACCCGGCTCCGTCCAGCGATTCGGGTACCTCGGCGGCCAGTATTTCACGTCCTTCCTCGCGTCCCAACTTGATGTACGTGTGGACCTTATCCAACGACGCCTGGTCAATCACAGGACCGACATCCGTGCCGGGCGATTCGGCCAAGCCCACCTGTAAACTTCGGGAAGCCTCCACCAGTCGCTCGACGAACGTGTCGTGGACCGCATCCAACACGATCGCACGACTGCAGGCCGAACACTTTTGCCCTTGAAACCCGAAGGCGCTATGCAGGACGCCCAACACGGCTTCGTCCAGATCCGCATCGTCGTCCACAATCACGGCGTTCTTGCCACCCATTTCGGCGATCACCCGCTTCACGATCCCGATCCCGCCGGCCGAAACTTCCGCCGCGCGGGCATTGATCTGCAGGCCAACTTCGCGCGACCCGGTAAACGCGATCAGCGCCACGTCAGGGTGCTCGACCAACGCCGCGCCCGCCACCTCGCCGCGGCCCGGCACGAAGTTCACGACGCCGGGCGGGAATCCGACTTCCTGAAAAATTTCCATCAACTTCGACGCGACCAGCGGCGATTGCTCGGCCGGCTTCATCACCACGGTATTCCCGGTCGACAGTGCCGCGGCCGTCATGCCGGTCACAATCGCCAATGGAAAATTCCACGGCGCAATGACACCCACCACGCCCCGCGGACGGTATTCGAACCGATTTTCCTCGCCCGGCACATCCGCGCCGTTTTCGCGTTCCAGCGCAATCGCACCCCGCGCATAGTATTCGCAAAAATCGATCGCCTCGCAGATGTCGGCGGTCGCTTCACGCCACCCCTTACCGCACTCATAGGTCTCCCAGGCCGCAAGTTCAAAGAGCCGTTCGCGCATCTGTTGCGCTGCCGCTTGTAATAACCGCGCACGCTCCGTCGCGCCGCAATCACGCCAGGCTGGCAGTGCCGCGCGGGCCGCCCCCACCGCGTCGGCAACGTGTGACACATCCGCAGCCGCAACATTCGCCACCACGCGCAACGTCTGGGACGGGTCACGCGATTCAAACCACTGGTCGGTCTCCACGGACCTGCCGCCGATCACCAAGGGGACGGCCTGACCGAATTGCTCCTTAACCGCGGCCAATGCCTGCTGCATCCGCGAACGGTTCTCAGCGTGGGCGAAATCGATCAACGGTTCATTCTTGAACGTCGCGGCCAATCGGCCAGGCGAATCAGTTGGCGTCATCGAATCCTCGGTCGTAAGCGTTTTCGGCTGCGAATGCGTACGGTTCGCGCCCAACGTCAGGGGGTTGGTCAAGAGTTGATCCGTGGCGACGGCATCGGTCGAACCGGCGCGCAGAAACGAATCGTTGGAGGTATTCTCCAACAACCGTCGTACCAGATAGGCCATGCCAGGAATCAATTCGCCGTACGGCATATAGACGCGCAAGCGGTGCCCGAGATTGGCCAGAACTCGCTTTTCTGCGTCCGCCATGCCGTACAGCATCTGAAACTCGAAGGCGTTCTTGGGCAGGCCCAAATGCTCCGCAACCGCGATCCCGTGCGCCATCGACCGGATATTGTGCGTGCCCAGTGCCGGGCGGAGGTGATCCACATGCTGCATGACAAAACGCGTCGCCCGCTCGAAACATGCATCCGACTGCCATTTCTGCTGATAGACGGGAACAGGCCACCGCTCGGCGGCAGCATGGATTGTCTCGTAGTCCCAATACGCGCCTTTGACCAACCGCACCCAGATTGGCTTACCGCGTTGCCGAGCCCACTCCGCCAGGGCCGTCAAGTCGCGCCCCGCATCCCGCAGGTAACACTGCACCACGATCCCAATATCCCCGACGTCGCGAAATTCGTCCTCACCCAAAATCTGTTGAAAGATCCACAGCGTGAGATCCTTCTTCTGGTACGACTCCATGTCGACATTGATGAAGGCTCCTTTGTCACGTGCGATCCGTAGCAGTTCCCGCAACTTGGCACCGGCGCGCCGGAGTGTGCCAACGGGATCGACCGGGTCAAACTTCGCGTCCAGTGCCGACAGCTTGATCGACAGGTTCATCCGGGGCAGCGGCCCCAAGACGCCGCGATCGATGTGCGGGTTCTCCGGCCAGGCATTCACCTGCGGCGCGATCGTTTCAACCAGTTCAACGTACGCATCGAAAAACCGGTCCGCCTCGACGTCGCTGATGACAGCTTCGCCGAGAATGTCGAGCGTGAAGCCACGATTCAACGCGCGTTCACGCTGAGCGGCCGCGACGACTTCATCGGTATTGGTACCCGCAATGAACCGGCGGGCCAGGTCCATGGCACTCAAGCGGGCCGCACGGGCCACGGCACCTCGAGTGAGCGAGGAGCGCCGCGCAATGCCCAGGGCCGCACTCAGCGGGCGTGGCAATCGGTCGCGGACGTCCGCCAGGTACTCGTTCAAATGCCCGACAACCGCATCGTTGGTTGCCAACATGGGCAACACATCAACGAACCGAAATAGCTGCACTTTGACCGCTTCGTCCTGCATGGCCAGATCCATGATCCGATCATCCCACCATCGCCGCTGGAGGAAGAAAGGCCGCTGCTTGTCCAGTTGGCCGAAGATCGAGCGGCCGATCTCGCGCGTCCGTTCTTCGACCGCCCGCAGCGCATCGTCCGGAAGATCTGGTGTCTGCTGCCAATCGTGCATCATCGTCAGGGCCTCATCGTGCGTGAGGCCACGGTCGGAATCTCGCGCTGCGGCCTGCCGGACTGGGGCGGGCCGTCGGTCCAACCTGGGCGAATGTGTGACGCAGGATCAACGCGACCGGTTTGCAGGGCACGCCGCATCGCAACGGCGACGTCCTGTGGGCATTCTTGCAGAAACTCAATCTGATCGGCTTGCTTATACGCGACGCAACGGCCATTACGCAGAATCAACGCGTTCTTATGCATTGCAGCAACCCGCGGGCCGTCGGTCACAATCCCGGCAAGGTTGAGCGGATCGGCGGCCGAAA
>JAUIHJ010000351.1 GCA_030432015.1 bacterium | reverse complement strand
TTTCAATGTCAAGTCCGCTCGGCCAAACCCGCTGATTGCTTCGCTGAAGCCGATCGTCACGATATTGACGGACGTTGTCCGGGGGTCTGGCGTGACGTCGACGATATCGGCACTAGGGGCTTGGGTGTCAATTGTCACCGACAGGTCACTGCCCGCACCCGAAACGTTGCCAGCCGCGTCCACCTGCCTTGCGGAGAAACTATGTGTTCCCTGCGCCTGCGCTGATGGGGTGTAGCCACCGCCGGTTTGGTAGTCGCCGCTGATCTTCGTGGCGCCGCGATAGAAACGGAAATAGGGTGACGCCGTCACGTCGAACGTGGGCGTTGTGTCGTTGGTAATGTTATCGGTGCTGCTTGTCCCCGTGTCACTGGCGGCCTGCAGATTAGGGGCTCCGGGAGCACTGGGTGCCAACGTGTCAATCGTGACGGTAAGGGCGGCACTTTGTCCCGAGACATTCCCTGCAATATCAACGGAAGTCGCGCGATAATCATGCGCGCCGTCAGCTTGAGTCGAAGGCGTGTAGCTGCTGGTCTCGTAGTCGCCACTGATCTGCGTACCGTCGCGAAGGAGGCGAAAGTAAGGAAGACCCGAGACGGAAAACGTCGGTGTATTATCGTTTGTGATGTCGTCTGTGCTGCTGACGCCGGAATCACTCCCGGCTTGCAAGTCTGGTGCCGACGGCGCACTTGGAGCGATCGTGTCGATGATCACACTCAAGGCGCTTGACGCCGCCGATTCACTCTTTCCGGACTCGGTCTGTTTGGCGGTGATTGACTTTAAACCATCGGTCAGGTCGACCGTGCCGTTGGTCGTGACGGTCGTCGTCGTGCCACTTGCCGTCGCAGTGCCGATCACCGTCGCGCCGTGGTAGAGCGTGACGGTGGCTCCGGAGACCGTGCCGCTGACGGAGAATTGCAGTTTCTTACTGGCGGAGCTGTTGTCGAGATTTGTGTTGTTATCGGTGGAAAGAACACCGGTGTCGCTCGAGGCCAGGAGGTCGACGGCGGTCGGCGCCGCGCTACCGCTGCCGCCGCCGCTAACTGGAAACGTAATGTTGTCGATCCAGGCGGTGTCGGAGCCGATGTTTTGGCTCACGTCCTTGCTATAGGTCCAACGGAAAGTGTGCGAACCGGCGGTAACCGCATAGGAAACGGTGCTCGCCGCCACGGTTCCAGACCATTCACCCTTCTCGACATTGTCGACATAAAAGCGGAGGTAATCGTAGCTGGATTCGGATGACACCTTGCGATCAAATTCGATATTGCCGGCGATCGTCGTCATCGTTACGGAGAGGCTCGTATCCTCATTGTGCGTAATTGTGCCAGCCTTCGCGCTGTAGGTGCCGGCAATAGGACTGGACGATGAAACCGTCCAACTTGCATCGCCCGTGTGTTGCCAGGAAAAATTGCTGAAATCTCCCGATTCGAAATCTTCGCTGCCGGAAGTGCCGCTTGCCGTGCCATTGCCCTCGATTGCAAAGTCGTACGGATTCTCGTCAGAGTCATCGTTGGCAATACTGATCGTTGCGGTTCGCGTTCCCGTGTCACTGGGATCGAACTCGACCTGAAACGTTGTTGAACCGTTGGCCGCAACCGTTGCCGCGGGTTGCTGGGTCACGGTGAAGTTGCTGGCATGTGTGCCGGAGATCGTCACACGCGTCCCGCCGGTCAGATTCAGTGTGGCGTTGCCTGTGTTCTGAATGGTGAATGTCCGCGTCACCGTGCCGGACGTCACATTGACGTCGCCAAAATCCGAGTGGTCCGCTGTCGTGGGTGACGTGTCACCGTCAGCAATGCTTTGGCCATTACCCTGCAGGTTGATCTCTGGGGCGGTGCCCCCGCTCCCTCCAATATGGACGATATCCGAGCCCGTATTAATGTCGGGGTTGGGATCCGTACTGGAATAGGTATTCACGACGCTGCCGGTCGAGGAATTGACCTCCCAGGAAGTGCCGCCAAACCCGCTAGCGAAGAGGTTTCCCGTGCTGGTGTCGTATTCAAGTCCGACGATCTGCGAAAGGCCCGGGGCAATTTTTCCTTGAAACGACGGGCTGCTACCGGAGATACTAAAAACGTTGATCCCGCCGGTGAAATCTCCCAGAAACAGCCGGTCGCCCGCTTCGTCAATCGCCATATCATTCGCACTATTGACGTTGGAGTCGATGTCGTATTGACCGAGCTTGGTTCCGGAAGAACTGAATTTGAACAGCTCGTAGCCGACGCCGACACCGGCCGCATTGACGATCCAGACATTGTTGGAACTATCCGAGTCGATCCCGGTAGGAAAGACGAGCTGCGCGTCCTCGTACGTGGCAACGTGCGTGCCTGAAGAATTGAAGGCCGCGCTCTTGCGAGGATTGGACGAAGACCCCGAGGGTGTGACGTAGAGGTTGCCGTTGGAGCCAAATTCAATCGCAGAGATCGTTCCGGCCCAGCCGGAAATCGCATTAACATTGGCGAACGTTCCCTGTGACGCGCCAGACGTGGAGACCTTCTCGATGTCAAAGTACTCGGCGATATACAGGCTGCCATCGCCATTCTCGGCAATGGACCGTGACGAGGCTGCTGTTGTGAACGTGCTGTTGGCGGTGCCATCGCGATCGAAGTTGAAGACACGGTCGTTCGACGAGTCGTTGCCCAACACATAGACCTGCCCGGAACCGCCGCCACCACCACCGCCGCCTCCGCCACTGGTCACCTCCACACTGTCGATCGCCATGTCGCTTGTGAAGGAGGTGCCCGTCAAACCTCGGAATCGAATTTTGACGGAGTTCTCGCCATCATAGGCCGAAAGATCGACGGTGGCCTTGATCCACGCGGCGCCGTTGCTTGTTTGTTGCTGACCAGCCCTGCTCCATTCGGAGGTAAATCCGGAGCCCTTGTCAACGTCGACATGCAGCGTGCCCATCGCGGTACCGTACATGTGATAATAAAATGTCAACTCCGCATTGCTGACACTAGACAAGTCGAACGTCGACTCAAGGTGCGCTGACTTATTCGAGTTGCCGGTGGCCTCGGTGTACAGGTAGTAGCTGCCGTCGTGCGCCGAGCCAGGTCCCGTGCCGGTCGAACCTGTGCCGCCAGAGTCACGCGTCCAATCCATGGTGTCGCCAGAACCCTGGCTCCAGACGCCAAACCCCGTCTCAAAGCTCTCCACCGTCAACGGAAGCCGATCTTCCAGCGGTTCAAGCCGCGGTAATCGGTGTCGGACCGCACCCAGACGGCGCGCACGGAGACGTCGTTCCTGTCGTTTGCGTCGGAGCGCGTGAATCCAGTTGGGAAGCATCATCGGTTATCCTCCTGTAGCGAAGTACCGTACAGCGGATCCGCGTGCCTCGGTCACGGCCCCGAATGGCCGATGGCAGAACGGGACGTCAATCGGGTAGGCCTGCCACTGATGCAGGTGGTGATTCTTCATATCGCGATCGCCATCATGCGAAATCTTGAGCATCGCGTCAAGTTTGAGAGGAGCGTTGCAGATGGTCTTAAGGTGATGTGCAGAAAGGAGATGTGCCGTGTCACAGCGAAGGGGCGCCGCCCCCCGAGTTCGCGTCAGGCGACTGGGGGCGAACCGCGAGCCGCTGACGACCTACGTCCGACAACGCCAGGATGTAATTCGATACGGGCGCCTCGGGATAAAGCACAAATGTATTCGCCGCCGTCCAGCTATAAATCGTGTAACCGAATGACTGTAGCGTCTCAACCGGATCGAGGACGGACCGTCCCATCGCAGACAGGGGCTCTGGATGGAGCTCAACCAGTAACGACGCATAGGCACCGGCCCGGAGCCCCGCGCGCATCCCGTCGAGCACGCCGAGTTCCGCGCCCTCAACGTCGATCTTCACCAGGTCGACATCCTGGACATCATTCACTTCCCGCCATTGATCGAGCCCGATGGTATCAACTTCAAGCACACGCGATGTCCGGCGTTGGGAATGTAATGATCCCATGCCGGTATTGAGGGAGCGATTGTAATACAACGACGCCGTACCCTGTTTATCTGTGACGGCGAACGGCTGTACCGTGACACGGTCGGAAAACCCGTTGAGGCGCAGATTCTGATCGATTTGCTCTCGGTGCCACGGTAGAGGCTCGAAGGCGTGAACCTTTCCCGTCGGCCCGACCCAGTCTCCCAGGAGAACAGATGAGTAGCCAACATGCGCGCCGACATCGAGCACAGTTGCCCCGTTACGGATCAAGGACCGCACGCTTTGATAAATAAGCCCTTCCCATTCGTGGTTCATACAGATCGTGCACTGAATGATGTCATCCGGGTAGGCCCAAAATCGCTGACCGGTGTCGAGAGAACAGAGAATGCGCGTATGCAGTCGAGAGAGCATCAGCAGGCGAATTGCGGTTGCGACTCTGGAAGGAACCCAGTCCGGATTGAAATGGTGCCATCGCCACGCGCTGTCAACAAGGCGTTTCCCAGCATCCGTTGATGCATCCACGTAGGTCATGTCAGCCGGCATATGGATTCGCCTTTGCTCATGTTGCTTTGTTGCCCGCTCCCTCACCAACGCTTCCCAGCGATTCTCGCCAGGCCGTTATATCGAAGCCATATTCCCGCTCTAGCCGCACGGCGTCCGGCCGCAACGCGACCGCGGCTTCGATCCGTTCAGCCGGCGTCAGCGCCGCCTTGTAGCCCTTCTTCCCCAAACTGCGACTGATCCGGAATCGAAGCCTGGCTGGCAACTGGTGATAAATGGAACGGAGTGTCTTCAATCGGCGGGCCGTGACCCAGAACGGGCGCGGTGAAACCTGCTCGCTGGTTGGGTTATGAACCACATCGACCGCCTGGAATCTGAAGTCCGGGTCCACGCCGATGAAGCGGCACAGTCGCTCGAGCACCGGGCGTGTGCTGCTTCGAAGCTCGTCGAAATCGACAAGCGTAATCTGATCGCGAGAGAAGTGGCGGCAGTATTCGTCGAGTTGGCTTGCGTAGGAGGCCGTCGCCAGGAAATACTTGTTCACGCGTGATCCTGTCCACCAGCCTGCCTGCGGATCCGTCCAAGCGGAACCCAGAGCGTACGAATAGGCGAAGTTGGATTCAATCTGCTCGATCGGATTGCGAACCACATAGATCAACCGGAATTCGGTTCCAGCCGAAAACGTGGCCATTCGCTGGGCCGCACTGGGGTAAACAGGGAAAACGGAATAGGTCGTGCTTGCCTCCAACGCCGTTCGATGACGAGCGGGGTCCCAATGCCACAATGCTTCGTACGCCTCACGCCCGGCCGCAAACTGTTCCTCGGACGTAAAGAAACTTGGCTCTTTCCGCCGGCATTGCGCAATCTGGGGGTGCTCCGCCAGGTAGTGAAACAGGCTGGTCGTTCCCGCCTTGGCGGCGCCGATGATGACGGTGAAATGAGGGATCATCTGACGGGGAGTCGAGGAACGACGGCGCGTCCCAGCCGCGCCGAAAGTGGGTGACGATCGGGTTCAGCGTTTGCAAAGTTCACGGTAGATCGCTTCGTATTGATCAACAATCGTGCGGTTAGAGAAACGGTGCTCACAAGCTTTGCGAACGTCATGCCGACTGATCGCGGCCAGCCTGTCAATTGACCGCTCCGCCTCTGCCAGGTTTGCGGCGACGAATCCGTTGACACCATTCTTCACGACTTCCGGCACACTTCCCCGGGCAAGGCCCACAATGGGCGTTCCGCAGGCCATCGCTTCGGCCATGACAATTCCGAACGGTTCGTCCCACTCGATCAGCATCAGCAAGGCGGCGGCGGATCCCAGAAGTTCGTTTTTTTGCTTGTCATTCACGGCGCCAACATATTGAACACGGTCTCCATCAAGAAAAGGCTCGACTTGTTCGTCAAAGTACCGCCGTCCTTGTTCTGATTCGACGCGATTTCCCGCGATGACAAGGCGCCTGCCCGTTGCCCGCGCCAACGCGATCGCGTTGTGGGTTCCTTTGATCGGTTCAATCCTGCCGAGAAACACGAGCGGGCTGTCCGGTGCCACGGAGGGAACGAAGTCGAAATGGCTCAGGTCGACGCCATTGAAGATGGCGTGCCAGTGGCCGTGCCGCGTCGAGCGTTCGCCCGGTTTCTCAAACATGTGGGCCGCACACGCGGTGAACCGAATCGAATCACCTGCCAATCGAACCGCGTGTTGTACGCTGCGCCAGGGAATACCGTCCCGCTGATAGGATTGAAGTTTGGCAATACGCCGCTTGGGGAGAAGCGGTACCAAAGCGGCAAGTCTCCCAAAGCTATGCACCACATCAAGCTGCTTGCGTCGCTTGAGCAGGGCGCCGCTGACCTGCAGCAACTCACGCAGCCGTGCGGACCGATTGGCGTGAGGCGGGCAGCCGTACGGAACGAGTTCCGCGTCGGTCCGGCTTTCCGGATGCGCAATCAGCGTGACGCGATGGCCTCGTGCAAGCAGTCCGCGGACCAGAAAGTCGATCACGCGTTCAATGCCACCGTAGGTAGTCGGTGGGACCGGAATGTACGGGTCGGCGGTAATCACAATGTTCAGCGGACACATTCGTATCATCGACGCGACCTTAGGGCCGGCACGCCTCGGGACGCAGTGCTGACGCGAGATTGGGATGGCCGGCGTTTTCCCAGGTTTCGTGAACAAGTCGGAGCAGTCGGCCCGATTCCAGCGGATGTTCCCAATGCCAGCGATGACGTGCCGCTTCCCATGCTGCCTGTTTGGCGCGTTGAAGCGCTGCCTTGTCTTCTGCCCAGCGTTTCAGGCCGCGGGCCAGGGTGTCGACGTCCCCTGGGCAATACCGCAACACGTTTTCTCCCAGTGCGTTCGCGACAGGACGTTGCCCCTCTGTGTCGCTAATCACAATGGCTAACCCGGCCAGCATGTAGGTAAATGCCTTGTTGGTTAGGCATAGTGCGCGGTTGACGGTGCAAGGTTGTTCGACGGCCAGGCCTACGTCGTAATTACGACATAGCTCAACCATGCGGTCCGGGGCGTCCGGGGCCAAGTGCTGGATATCAAGGTTGGCAGCATCTGCGGCCAGTTGTTGCAATTCATGGACATAGGCGTTGCTTGCCTGTCCCCTGAGGTAGAGGCCCGCAGGGACGTTCGCCAGTGCGAGCGCGCGGACAACGTCCTCCAACCCACGATTCGGCCCCACGGTCTGACTGAACCAATAGCAGCTCAGCCGGTCCTGCGCCGGCGTGGGCTGGGCGGACCGCAGCGCAAGTGAGAACACATTGTTGATTGGTTCAACCGTGACACCATATTTCCGCCTGTACTCGGCGGCGATCGCCTCACTACCGGCGGTCAGGAAGCTCGCGGCGGGCAGAACTTCGTTCTCGATACGCTCGGCCAGGCCGTGAACGAGTTGTGCCTCTGCCGACGGCATCAATTCCCCAGTATGAAAATCCTCAAGGTCCAGCGCAAACGGAACCTGCTTCTTTCTCGCAGCTTCGGCGACTGCCGCCAGCGCTCCGCACGTCCCTCCATAAATCAGGTCCGGCTTAACGTTGCAGACGGCATTCACGAGTTCGCGATGTACGCGGCCATAGGCATCGGCGGCGAGGTTGAGAGCGCAATCGCCAACTCCGATTCTACGAACACGACGGCAAGCTGCCTTATAGCGCATGCCGCTTCGAAGATAGGTGATTGGACTTGCAGCCCGCTCGTAGGAGACGACCGACCAGTCCCAGTTGCGGGTCCGGCCGAGCGCTTGATCTGCTTTCCAGGCCCAATCGATGTGTCGTGTGCTAACGACATGGACGTCGTAGCCGGCTTCGAGGAACGCGTCGGCGGCTTTGAGCATCCGTGGGCAGGTCGCAAGATGGCCGGCTGTAACGACGCAGAGCTTAGGCGGTTTTGCATCAACCATGCCAGTGGGAGGATGATTCATCGTGGCCAACTGTATGCCAGGCGGTGCGCCAATTCCGCCCTTGAAATTCCGCTTGTCATCACAAAACGAGGCAGCTCGAAGGCCGCCGCTGTCAAGGCAAACGCATGTCGCGTGGTAAATGCACAACGATAGCCGGCCTCTTCCACGAAGCCGACGGTGGAATCGTCGTAGTCGATCGTGGGGCGACCGTTTGGGTAAGCGAATGCGCGAATGGGTTTACCCAACCATGACTCGAGGTCGGTGCGACTCCCGCCGATCTGTTGGCGTTGTTCTTCTGCGGAGCAAATTTTCAAAATCGGATGATCGGAGGTGTGGCTGCCGATCTCGGCAAACGGATCCCGTGCGAGCAACCGCAACTCGTCGCATGACATCGGTGCACACGGGTCGTCGGTGTCCGCCGAACTGTTGCAAGTTGCACTCCACGATTCAGGCCAATCTTCGCGCGGAACCCGTTTTCGCTCTTCCACGGCGGCTTCGCCGAGACGCCGGGCGAGCGCGTCGTACCAGAGCAACCGTTGCTGCCTGGCGGGCTCGGTGCATGGGAAAACCAGGTAGGGAATCTCATAGTGTCGCAGGA
>JAUIHJ010000350.1 GCA_030432015.1 bacterium | reverse complement strand
AATGCGTTTGGCATTGGTACGGCGCACCTTCAGAGTGCGGCAGCGCAGCCCCCCGCTTCACGGCGCGGCCGTAAGGCAACCGTCGCGAATCCCGCGCCAGCGCTGCGGGTTTTCAGTAACGCAGAGCGCCGCACAAATTGAAGAACCGAAAGGCCCTGAACAATGGAAGCTGCCAACTTCCCCAACCGTGAGAAGCTGTGGCCCGATGATGGCGTTCAACGTCAAGGCCGGGTCGACCGATTGCGCGGCAGTTGTTCAAAATCGAGTGCGTGATCGGCTGGCTGAATCCCTTGCGGGTAACGGTCGACGTTGGGCGTGGGCCGGGCACTATGCGGATACGTGTGACCGTCATGGAGCGGCGCGAGCGGCCCACGGGAAACGTAGTTTTCGCCTGTCAGGGTGACTCCGTGGAGTTCCAAAATCCAACCGGTATCGCGCTCCAGCGTTGCAAAGGCCGCGTTGTAGCTGGCCAAGGCCCGCGCTTCGGCGCTCACGGAATCGCCCCAACTGGTGATCGCCTGGAGAACGTTCAGGTAGATCGCGCGCCCCCGCCCGTACTCGGAAAGCTGTTGCTCGAGGTTTTGCCGCTCGGCGGTCCGGGCTTCCCGCAACGCGAGGTACTCCTGATAAAACTGGCGCACATTGCGGTAGCTTTGCGCCAATTGATGGAGTGCGCTATGAATGGCCTGATTCAGTGCCGCTCGATTGCGGGCCAGTGAAAGTTCCTGGCGACGCAGATCGGCTCGCATCGCGCGCTGCCCCAGGGGCGTCGTGACGTTGACGCCCAACGTCCAGCCAGAGAATTGGCCGGCATTCGATGACAGGCCATCTCCTGTGGGGGACGTTCCTGATAGGCCACTCATGCGGTAGCGCCCCACGACATCGAGTCGCGGGTGGGCCAAATTCTTGGCGAGCAGCAGGTTCTGTTCTGCAGCCTCGATTCCCAACTTTAGCCTGGCGATGTCTGCCCGTTGGTCGATCGCCGTCGCAGCCAGCGAATCCCAATCCATGGCGGTATCTTCGGTCTTCATCGAAGTGACGGGAACCAACTGAGCTGCATCCGCCGCCGGAACACCCAATACGTTTCGCATTGTCGCCTCGCGATTGAACATTTCCGCTTGCGCAGATATCAACGACACGCGAAAGCGGGCCAAAGCGGCACGCGTTTGGGCGACCTCGGCAGCGTCTGCCGTCCCCTGCGCCTGACGCGACTTGGCACGCTCGTAAGCGAAATTGCTCTCTTCAACCTGTTCCCGCCGTACCCAGACGTCGACGCGAGCGAAGACCAATCCCCAGTATGCCTCGATCACGCTGCGGACCAGGTTCGCCATGTCGTCCTTCAGCTCGTAGTAGGACATCTCTGTATTAATCTGGGCTACCACAATCGGGGCCGTGTTCGCCTGCACGCCTGCACCTTGCAGGAGCGGCTGAACAAAACCGAGCTCGACGCCCGTCCGATTTTCGGGATTCAACGGATTTGGAATGGGGGGCAGGGGCGCCAGCGCCAGCCCGAACGGGCCGCGATCCGTTTCAGCAGCCGTAACATTCAGCGATGCCACGCCGCCGGTGACCACCTTCTTGGAAAAGCCAGAACGAAATGCATAGTTCTGGATCTTGTTGGCGCGGATTCCCGCCAGTTCCGGCGCCGTCAGGTCGTAGATGCCGAACGGGACATCTAACTGGTCAAACATGCTGCTGCTCTCGATGGCCACGTCGAAGCCAGCACGCGCTTTGTCGATGTCGGTCGCCTGGATCGCGGGATCGTAAATGGTGCCGCCGGTTATGGTCGGCGTACCGTTGACCAGCACGCGGACGACTTCCGAATTGTCGAGCGCAATCCGGATTGCATCGTCCAGGGAGAGATTCAGCTCGCGCCGCTGCAGATCCGTCGGTGCGACCGTCTGCGGTGCATAGGACTGTGGCTGGAGCCCGACCGGCGTCAAGTGCGACGCGGGGCGAACGGCCAACTGACGCTCTTCAGGAAACACGGGCGGCAAACGATCCTGTGCCAGGAGAGAGCATGGCGGCACCGATCCCCATCCGATCAGGAGCAGCGCCCCGATCAACATCGGCAACCGTAATCGCCCGTTCCTGTTCATTAACTTCACTTCCCTGGAAAACGCGATATGTCCAAGTGTCCAAGACTCGTCCAGATCCATGCACCGCTTCGACTACGTCGTCCGTTGGCGACTGCCGGGGCTCGCGTGTCAAGAAGCAACGATCAGGGTGTTGGGATCGGTTGTGTCGATTCATCCGGTTATTACGATTACTTCGGCTGCGGAAGCCCTTCAACTCGCATGTCTCTTGGCAAAACTCCCGTCTTACCGGCCCCGGCGCACGACTCTGGGCAATCTAGGAAGCCGAACGGCAGGACTGCGATTGCTAGCACCGCGGATTGCAGTCCACGGTGGCCGCAGCATAATGGAAGGACAGCTTCCTTCGATTCAGAGACGCGTCGCCGTGGCGGAGCGTATTTCTTGGAGACCGCACTTGGCACTCATTGACCTCACCGATGTCAGCAAGACCTACGATTTGGGCGAGGTTCAGGTCCGGGCCCTGGCGGGCGTCTCGTTGACGATCAACCGGGGGGAATATGTATCGCTGATTGGACCATCGGGTTCGGGCAAGTCGACGCTGCTCAATACGCTGGGGTGCCTCGACCGCCCCACCGGTGGTAGCTACAAGTTGGCCGGCGAGGAAGTTGTTTCGATGACAACCTACCAGCGGACCAACCTGCGCAATCAGCACATCGGCTTCGTTTTTCAAAACTTCAACCTGCTGGCGCGGACGTCCGCCTTTGAGAACGTCGAGCTCCCATTGCTGTACTGTCGTCACGTTACGGCCAAAGAACGTCGTTCGCGCGTTCGCGACCTCTTGCAGAAGATCGGCCTGGCAGATCGCATGGACCACCACCCGGGTCAGCTATCAGGTGGCCAGCAGCAGCGCGTCGCCATCGCCCGGGCACTGGTCAACGAACCGTCCATCCTGCTGGCCGATGAACCGACCGGGAACCTCGATTCGAGCACCAGTCACGATGTGATGCAGACGCTGCAACGGTTGAACAAGGAGCACGGTCTATCGATCATCCTGGTGACCCATGATCTGGAAGTCGCCCGTAACGCGGACCGCTGTGTCGTCTTGCACGACGGGTTGGTGGTCGCCGACACGACTGATTTTGACCTCGCTTCACGGGAGTTACACGAAGCAGGCCGGGCGGTCGCGGCGGCCAACCGCGACAACGCGTGACCGGAGTCCACGGCGTTTCCGGAAGCGCGCCGGTTATTCATAGCGCAGGGCGTCGATCGGATCGAGTTTGCTGGCGCGGCGGGCCGGGTAGTAGCCGAAGAAGATCCCCACGGCGACGGCGAACGAAATCGCAATGGCTGCTGCGGGGAGCGAAATAACGACCGGCCAGTTGACGTCCGGCGTGGCCGTATTGACCGCCGTGATCGTGGCGATCGAAGCGACGATTCCCAAGGCCACGCCAACGGCGCCGCCCATCGTCGAGAGAACGACCGCCTCGACCAGAAATTGCCGCAAGATATCTTTGGCGTGCGCGCCGACCGCCATCCGGATTCCGATCTCGCGCGTACGTTCGGTGACGGACACCAGCATGATATTCATGATCCCGATGCCGCCCACCAACAGCGAAATGGCCGCAATGGCCGCCAGGGTAACCGTCAACGTCTTCATAATGATGTCGAGAATGGCCACGAATTCCTTCATGTCGGTGACTCGAAATGCGGTCGGCAATTCCGGCGGAATCTTATGTCGGTGGTTGAGCAACCGCAGAATCTGCTCTTTCGCCGCTTCCGTTTCTTCAGACGATCGAGCGGACAGGAGGATCGAATCGACATTGCTAAAGCTGGCGCCTTGGAGTCGTTTGCGGACGGTCGAGAATGGCAGCAGCACAATATCGTCCTGATCCTGTCCCAGCAAATTCGCGCCTTTGGGCTGCAGAACGCCGATGACGCGGAAGGGAACCTTGCCAATCCGCACCGTCTTGCCGAAAGGATTACTGGTTTGAAACAGCTTGACGATCACGGTTTGGCCGAGCACACAGACATTGCCGGACGAATGAATGTCGCGTTCGGCAAAGAACTCTCCGTACGCCAAAGGCCAATTTCGAATATCGAGATAGTCGACGCCGACACCCGCCAGGATCGGGCGGTGGTGAAAATGGCCATAGGTAATCTGTCCGGTCACGCCAACCAACGGCGTGGCGGCGCGAATCGACGGGCACGACTCTCGAATGGCATCCGAATCGGCGGCCGTGAGCATCGCCCGCGGGCGGGATGCTTCGCGCCCCTCGGGAACGACCAGCAAGACATTGGTCCCCAAGCTGTAAAGCTGATCTTGAATCAACTTGGCGGCACTCTGGCCGAGTGACACCATCGTCGTAACGGCCGCGACCCCGATGACAACGCCCAACACCGTCAGCGAACTGCGGAATTTATTCTTTTCGATGGCTCGAATGGCCATTCGCAAGACGAGCAGCAGATTCACGGCGGGGTCCTCGGCGAGTCAACTAGTCTGGGTTGCGAGCGATGGTGTCCTCACGTTTCGCGACCTCGATGCTGGGCGGCAGCTACAACGTGGACGCGGTCCCGGTTGCGATGACAACTTCATCGCCGTCGTTCAGATCGCCGGAAGTAATCTCGGTGAAGAACTCGTCACTGATTCCAATGGTCACTTCGACAGCCCGCAATTGATAACCTTCTTTGACCCACAGGTGCCGGCGGTTGTCCGTATCGGGCATCCATGCGCGCATCACGTCTGGCTGCCCGTCGTCGCCCATCTCCGGCTCCGGCACACGACCGGGCAATAACAACTTCCGATCGGCTGGGCGGACGAACTTTGCAGGCGGAAAAAAATGGATCGCCGAATTCGGCACGCGCAAGATGTCCTTCTTGGTCTCCGTTTCAAAAAACAGGTTAGCCGTCATCCCCGGCATCAGCTTACGATCCGCATTGGTCGTTTTCACGACGACGGGAAAGGTAACCACATTTTCAATCAACACGGATCGACTGCGAACTTGCGCGATCGACCCTTCAAACCGTTCGCCCTGATACGCGTCGACCGTAAAGTGCACAGGGCTCTTCCGTTCCAGTGCCGCCTTGACAAGCCCGATGTCCGCCTCGTCTACCGCCGCGAAGATATGCATGTCGCCGGCCAGGTCCGGAGCCACGGTGAATAAGACCGGCGTTGTAAACGCGGCGGCCACGGTTTGCCCAGGCTCAACGCGGCGGTCGATAATGACACCGTCAACGGGCGAGCGGATTTGGGTATAGCCGAGATTGGCGGTCGAGTTTTTCAGTTGTGCTTCCGCCTGCATCACATTCGCCTGCGCCACCGCCAATTGCGCTTCCAGGGAAATCCGTGCGTACTTGAGCTTGTCTAACT
The DNA here is from genome assembly GCA_030432015.1 of bacterium. GTDB lineage: Bacteria > Planctomycetota > Planctomycetia > Pirellulales > Pirellulaceae > ARS98. The sequence goes on along the minus strand of JAUIHJ010000350.1, from coordinate 3,021 downwards.
CCTCGTCGGAGATGAACGCCGGGTCGTCTTTGCGAACGGCCAGCCCGCGCTGTTCTTCGTTTCTGGCCTGCTGCAATATCGCGTCGACCCGTTTCACTTCGGATTGCTGTGTGGTCAACATCGCCTTATCGCGGGCCACATCGCCTTCGTAAATGCGCGGGTCAATCTTGGCAATCAACTGCCCTTTGGTAACGACATCGTTGAAGTCAACGTACAACTCCTCAATGGGACCGGACGCAAACGACCCCACGTCAACCGCCAAGACCGGCTTGACAGTTCCCGTGGCGCGAACGACCGACGTGATATCGCCGCGAGACAGGCGGGTGGTCTGAAACGCCGGTGCGGCATAGTGGCGCCAACGCTCCTGAGCAGCGGGGGCCGCAAGCAAGGCGACCACAACGAGCGCCACGATCGCGAAGATTGACAGGCGAGTCTTCATGGAAGGGACCGAATCCGATCGTTTTCCGCGCCGCGCTGTCGCGACCGAACGTGTGGCATTAATTGGGTGCGCCGTGTCGAGTGATTCGCGGTCGGAGCTTATCGCCGACCGGCTCTATCCTCAGCCCAAGCATCTATCTAGGATGGCCAACCCGAATACTGCTGTCAAGGACGCACGCTTACTCGGTCACCTTGTTACGCACCACGATCGCGCCGTCAAAAGTGACCGCGTATTCACAGTCGAATTCGTCCAGGATTTCCGTCAACACTTGGCTCAAGGGCGCCTGCGAACGGTACGTAACCAGCCATCCCTGGTCGGGCATTTCCGTTTGAATTCTCAGGTCGTTGCGGGTGCGAAGCAAATCCAGGATATCGACCAGCGGTGTGTCCAAGAAGTCGAACGTCGTTGTCGTCGCGAGCGCCGCCGCGGTGTGGGCTCGCGCACTCCCAATCTGCAGGCCACGAATGGCGATCGCCGCTATGGCAATCAGGATGAAGAGCGAGAACAGGCCGAATCGCCATCGCGAGCGACGGGGGCGTGCCGGGGCGGTGTCGGAGTTTTCTGCCATGGCTTGAGTTCCACTTCACGAGAATGGCTATGATAACTGCATCGGCACCGACGGGGCAGTGTACCATCGAGGTGCAGGGTCGCCATGCGAGCAGCATACCAGGCCAAACGGCCTCGGCATACGGTTCGCCGACTCCCTCTCCCTGCATGGACGCCAACCACCGGACTCGAATTGGCACGTGCCGCGGTCCTCGAAGTGCCAACGTCCAATCACCTTCCGGCCTGGGCCATCCTGGCCGCGGCCGTTTCTCACCTTGAGTTGAAGAAGTCTCAATGGAATCGACACGATCCCCTCGAATTCACGCGGACCACCCAACCGTGCAATCGGCGTGGGCTTGGTTCAGGCGGCGTCGAAAACGTCTCACCACGGCGTTTGTCCTTGTCATGCACGTGATTGGTTTCTTCACCTCGATCCGGGCGATCATGGAGACGCGCACGTCACAGGGTGCCATCGCGTGGGTGATATCGCTCAATACGATGCCCTATGTTGCCGTGCCCGCCTATTGGGTATTTGGGCAGTCGAAGTTCTCGGACTACGAATTGATTCGACGGAAGAACATTCTGGCAACCAGCACCACAGCGCAAGAAACAGAACGAATTCTTGAGGAGCAAGGAATGTTGGTGACCATGGAATTGGAGAGCCAACAGCAGAGTGTTGCGTTGCTGGAGAGTTTGGCCAAACTCCCAATGACGCGTTTCAACGATGCCGAATTATTGATCGACGGAGAAGCCACCTTCAACGCGATCTTTGCGGGCATCGCGGAAGCGAACGAGTACATCTTGGTGCAGTTCTACATCCTGCGTGCCGATGAACTGGGGCGGAAGCTCCAGCGCGCTCTGATTGATAAGGCTCGCGCCGGAGTTCGGGTGTACGTGCTCTATGACGAACTCGGCAGCAAAGACCTGCCGCCGTCGTATAGTCACGAACTGCGTAGCGCCGGGGCCTTGATTTACCCGTTCAACACCACTCAGGGTAAAGGGAATCGTTTTCGCTTGAATTTCCGAAACCATCGCAAGATCGTCGTCGTCGACGGCGACAGCGCCTACGTTGGAGGCCACAATGTCGGAGACGAATACTTGGGTAAGCATCCCAAACTGACGCCATGGCGCGACACCCACGTCGCCATCCGCGGACCGGTCGTGCAGTTGGTACAAGTTTCTTTCGTCGAGGATTGGCTGTGGGCGGTCGGATCGACTCCTGAATGGGGGAACGGCGGAACTCACGCACTCGACTGGGATCCCGAGAAGGCGACTCCGGGGCAGTCGCTGGCATTGTGCCTGCCGACCGGCCCCGCAGACGACCTGGAAACGTGTACGTTATTTTTCTTGCACGCGATCAATTCCGCGACCAAACGAATATGGATCGTCAGCCCGTATTTCGTTCCCGACGAGCAACTCATGTCGGCGCTGCAGTTGGCCGCCCTGCGTGGCGTCGACGTTCGGATTCTTATCCCGGAAAACCCGGATCAGCAACTCGTCTATCTATCGTCCTTTTCTTACTTGGAAGAGGCGGAAGATGCGGGCGTCAAAGTCTTTCGATATCAACCCGGCTTTCTCCATCAAAAGGTGATGTTGATCGACGATAGTGCGGCCGCAATCGGGACCGCGAATCTCGACAATCGATCAATGCGCCTGAACTTCGAAGTGACGATGCTGATTGTCGACCCGGACTTTGCTGCGGAGGTCGAGGCGATGCTGGAGCACGATTTCACGAATAGCCGCCAGGTTCGCGCCACCGACTACACCGAAGCCTCGCTGTGGTTTCGCCTGTCCGTGCGTGCCGCCAGATTGCTCGCACCGGTTCAGTAACCGCGCGCGACGCCGTCGGCATCACCGACTGACTGACTGACTGACTGACTTGCACGCTGGCAATCAGGTCGAATGCGATTCCACCGCGATGCTATTCGGCCGCGATGCAATAAAGATATTCGTCGGAGCGGATAAAGAGCTGCCCGTCGCTGACGGCCGGACTGCCGCTGAAATCGCTGTCATCGTCCAGCTTGTTGTGCGCGATC
>JAUIHJ010000349.1 GCA_030432015.1 bacterium | reverse complement strand
TCCCAACGCGGCCATGCAGGGGCCGTTCTTGACGAAGAGTGTCGTGTCCATGATCTTTCCCATCTTGGTCATGTTCTTGACGTTGTGAGAATGGATGATGGAGGTATGGCGGAAGCCGTGTTCAAAATGACGCGCCTTGGCGATCGCTTCGTCCGAGTTGCGGCAGCGGACGAACGGTAGGAACGGCATCATCTGTTCGACCGGGACGAACGGGTTGGAGTCATCGGTCTCGCCAAAAATCAGTTCGACGGCCGGGTCGACCGATCGTCCGGCAGCTCGAGCCAGGACCGCAGCGTCTTGACCCAGAAAGTCCTTGTGGGGCGCGTCGTGGCGATCGTCGCCGACCTGGTCGATGGCATTTCGTGTCAACTCGGCGACCTCGCGTGAATTCAACTGCACCGCGCCGGCCCGCTCCATGGCCTGCATCATTCGATCGAAGACCGCGTCGACGACAAAGACCTCTTTTTCGGCGATGCAAAGCAGATTGTTGTCGTAGGCGGCGCCCTGAATAATGCACCGCGCGGCGTTGTCCAAGTCGGCCGATTCGTCAACGACCACCGGCGGATTGCCGGGCCCGGCCACGATCGCCCGTTTGCCGCTATTGAGGGCAGCTCGCCCCACTGCCGGTCCGCCGGTGACGCAGATCAAGGCCACGTCGCGATGTGCAAAGATTCCGGCCGCGGATTCCAGACTGGGTTCGGCGATCACGCAGATGAGATTGTCGATGCCAATTTCCTGGTGGATGGCACGGTTGAACCTCCGCACACCCTCGGTTGCCACACGTTTCCCGCTGGGATGTGGATTGACCACCAGCGTATTGCCCGACGCGATCATGCTGACGGCGTTGCCGGTAATCGTCGGCAGCGAGTGCGTGACGGGGGTGATGGCGCCGATGACGCCGAACGGAGCATGCTCGATAACGGCCAGCCCGCGGTCGCCGCTGAAGACTTCGCTCTTCATGAATTCGACGCCCGGCGTGAGGGTGCCCAGCGTCTTGAGCTTTTCGATCTTGTGTTCCAACCGCCCGATCTTGGTTTCTTCCATCTCCATGGTGCCCAGTTCGACACACTGATCGATCGAGATCCGGCGAATCACGTCGATGATGCGTTTACGGTCTTCCATGCCGCGTTGCGACAATTGTTCGAATGCGTCCCGCGCCGCGGCCACGGCGTCGTTGAAGTCCTCGAAAATCCCATTGCGGCCCGTGAAACTGCGGGCTGCCACGGGGGCGCCTTGACTGACTTCCGCCAGGACCTGGGAAACGACGTCACGGATAAGGGCTTCGTTGATTTGCATGGCGAATCTTTGCTGCTGATGATTGGAGATGGCGTGTGATTGACCGGCGTAAGCCTACGGCCTGGCGACCGTTGCTTCGCGCGGCCCGCGGTTTGGCAGGCCGCTAGTCGTCCTTGGTGTAAACACAGTGGTTGTCAATATGTACGTTATCAATGATGCCGATGATGACGCAGTCGACCGGCAGGCCCTTGGTCTCAGGCGTTAAGCGCGCACTCGAGCCCTGGGTAATCAGCACGAATTCGCCGACTCCTGCGCCGAGCGTGTCGACCGAAACAAACGTGCGACCGGTGGTCGTCAGCGACTGGCGCTTCTTCGCATCCAATCGATACGGTTCGACGATCAGAAGCTTATGGCCGACCATCGATTCGACTTTCTGCGTGGAGACGATCGATCCTGTGACCTTTGCGACGAACATGACGCGCCTTGTAAGCGAGGTTGCGGGGTGATTGAGGGTGAGTCGAGTCGGAATTTCGATTTCACCAACGTGGATGGCGATTGACTACGATGCGGATTGCAAGAGTTCCTGCGCCTGTCGGGCGACAACGATTTCTTCATTGGTTGGGATGGTCCAGATCTGCGTGCGGCTGGTGGCCTTGCTGATTTTTGCCTCGCCCCGCGGAGCCTGGTTGGCGGTGACATCAAGTTCGATTCCCAACTCATCCAGGTTGGCACAAACCGCGTTGCGGACTTGGACTCCGTTTTCGCCGATTCCTCCGGTAAAGACGAGCACATCCAGGCCGCCAAGTTCCACCAGCATGCCGCCGAGGTAGCGACGAATCTCTGCCGTGAAGACGTCGAGTGCCAACTGGGCCCGCTCGTTGCCAGCACTGGCCGCTTGTTCGAGGTCTCGCACGTCGCCACTGACACCGCTCAGTCCCAGCAGACCGCTTTTTTCGGCGAGGTCGTCCAGGACCTCGTCCAGTGACTTGCCCGTTGCTTTCATCACGACCGGCAGCGCGAAGGGATCGAAATCTCCCACGCGATTGTTGTGCGGCAGACCCGATTGCGGGCTCATGCCCATCGATGTCTGTACGCTTTGCCGGCCACGGATGGCGCACAAGCTGCTGGATCCACCCAGATGACACGAGACGACTCGCAGGTCGTCCCGCCCCAACAGATCGGCCGTTCGGTTGGCGATGAAACGGTGGCTGGCACCGTGGAATCCCCAACGCTGGACATGGAACTGATTGGCCCATTCCACCGGGCAGGCGTAGTGTCTCAATCGCGGGGCGACCGTGGCGTGAAAACCGGTTTCAAAAGCGGCCACCAACGGTATGTCCGGCAGCTTTTCCGCCAACTGTCGCATGGCCGCGATATACGGAGGGTTGTGAGCCGGGGCGACCTGATTCATTTCGGCCATCGCGGTCAGCAAATCGTCATTGACGCGTTGCACGCCACTGACCCGACCGCCGTGAACAGCCTTGAATCCAATCGCCGAGACTTCACTGGCATCCTTCAGGCAACCCGTCTCCGAATGCGTCAGTTGTTCCAGGCACTTCCTGACGGCAACCGCATGATCGGGAATGGGCGCGGTCAGCTCTTCACGAAATTCGCCAATCTCAACGGCGCATGGGCTCTCTGCTGCACCGATCCGTTCGATGCCGCCGCGCGCCAGTTGCCGCTCGCCGTCCATATCGAACAAGCGGTATTTGAAACTGGTCGAACCGAGATTTGCCACCAAGATCTTCATGATCGTCCGCTGTCCTCCTGAGCTCCGGCCACCGAGGCCGCTCCCGAAACATGCACTCCTTGAAACCGTATTCCCGACGGGGTGGCGTCCGTCACCAGCGATGCGCCGCGGGAGCGACGCAGGCCTGACGTCCGTAACCCTGCCTTACGACAGATAGGCCTCGACGAGCCCTTCGGCAGGTCGGGGAATGACGTGGCTGCCAACCAGTTCACCCGCTTGAGCTGCGGCGGTGGCACCCGCTTCGACGGCAGCACGCACGCTACCGACATCACCACGCACGACGGTCGTGACGAAGGCGCCACCGATGTCGACACGCTTGACAATTTCCACATTGGCGGCCTTCGCCATGGCGTCGGTGGCTTCAACCAAGCCAACCAGGCCTTTGGTTTCAATCATCCCAATTGCAGTACTCATGACTTTTTCCTTCGATTCTTGTGCATCACATAAAGAGTGGGAAAGCTCGCTGCCACGATCATCGTCGTGGCCAAAACGCAGGGCGAGCTGTTGGGGCATGGGGCGAGCGGTTATTTGGCCTTGGCTTTCATGCCCTTCGGCAACACGATTCCCAAGTCCTCGTGCGGACGCGGAATCACTTGCACGCTGACCACTTCTCCGACACGACCCGCCGCGCTAGCGCCGGCATCGGTCGCGGCTTTGACGGCCGCGACGTCGCCCGTTACAAACGCGGAAACGAGCCCGCTTCCAACTTTGTCCCAGCCCAAAAATTCGACGTTGGCTGACTTCATCATGGCGTCGGTGGCTTCGACCAAGGTGATGAACCCCTTGGCTTCGAGCATTCCCAACGCTTCCATCGCTTTTGCCATCAGTTGCTTCTCCCAGTAAGGAAACGTGAACTACGTATCAGTGACTTTCGTGACAGGAGCACGGCTCCTGCTTTAACAATTCGACTTTGGTGGCCGCATCCAGGAAACAGGCGTTCCCTTCATCGGTATCGATGTGCACTTCCAGCTTGGCCGTGTCGTCGGCTCGGACGAGCAAGTTTTCCATGACGGTCGTGCAGAGGTCGGATTCGATTCTCAGCTTCATGTAGTCGCCATTGGCGACGCCCTGCCGCTCGGCTTCGCGGTGACACATATGAACGTGGCGCGCGGCGCGAATCACGCCTTCGTTTAACTCGACCACCCCGTGAGGGCCGACGAGAACACAGCCCGGCGTCCCCGCGATTTGGCCGCTGTGGCGTACCGGTGCGTCGATCCCCAGTGAAATGGAGTCGGTGAAGGCGAGTTCGACCTGGCTCTGCGGGCGGGTCGGTCCCAACACGCGGACCGTCGGCAGCATCCGTCGCCGTGGACCGACGACCATCACGGTCTCTGCGGCCGCAAAGAAACCGTCCTGGTAGAGCGGCTTCTCGGGCGTCAGCGTATGGCCAGGACCAAACAGCATTTCTACATGTTCGTCCGTCAGATGGCAGTGGCGGGCGGAGATACTGACGACCAACTCCGGCGGTGTGTCGGCGCCAGGTATCGATGCCGACGCGTCGCCGGATTGTCTCAAGACGATCTGGCGGACGATCTGTTCGACCATCGCGCGGTCTAGCCCTGCTGCGGAACTCATAGTGTCGCTTCCTGTGATATTCGTGCCAAGAGTTGTTGGTTCTTGCTATTTCTCTGCCGCGTCGCCGGCGACGATCAAATCGACCCCGCTTCCGCAAATCCGCTCCCGCCATTCGGGACTGATTTCGTTGTCAACGACGAGCGTATCGATGTCACCGAGCGCACCCAGTCGGGCCAAGCTCGACTGACCGAACTTCGTGCTGTCGGCCACCACGATGACCGTGTCGGCCGCCTTCATCATCGCCCGCTCGGTCTCCACCAGCAGCAAGTTGCTGTTGTAATAGCCCTGCTGGTTGACACCCGCGACGCTCAATACTGCCCGCCGAACATTGATTTCCGCCAGCATCGCGTTGGCATACGGACCCAACGAGACCCCGGTCCGGGTGTGAATCGAGCCGCCGATGATCACCAAATCTACGTCGCTCGTTGTGAACAGGTTGGCGACCGGAAGTGAGTTGGTGACGATTTGCAGCGGTCTGCCGACGAGCTGTCGCGCCAGTTCGTAGGTCGTACTCCCACCATCCAGCAAAATCGTATCGCCGTCCTCGATCAGCCGACTGGCAACCTCGGCGATCTGTTGTTTTTTCTCCCAATGTGTCTTTTGCCGCTGATCGAAGTGCTGCAATTTGGGCGACGGCCCCGTGTAGAAGACGCCGCCATGGGTCCGTTTCGCACTGCCCGATGATTCCAGCGAGTCCAAGTCTCGACGAATGGTCGATTCGGAAACCTGTAGCTCGCTGGCCAACGAGGGGAGTGATGCGAAGCCCTGCATGCCGGTTGCGGCGATCTTCAGCGACGGGTTGGGGAGCCATCGGCACGTCCACTCAGGTCTTCCACTGGAAAATTCAATCCGAATTATGGTCACGAAGACGGTGGAAAACAATCATTGAATGGACGAAAATGACGGAATTCTTTCATTGCGGAGATTGGATTAACTCACTGTCGGTGTAACGTCTGTTTATGAAACATGTTGCGGAATGTGGGTGGATGGGATTTCTGGGAAGAGTTTGAGGGCGGTTCGCATTCCAGCCTAATTTGCGAGCAGCGGATCGCAAGTCGTCAGGATCGAGGAAATCGATTGCTCGGTTTTCCGGCGAACGTCGTGAACCTGCGTCGTGGCGACTGGCCCGAGGTTCTTGGTAACCCTGTGCGTCGGGTTACCCGCAGGGGGCGAGCTCACAAGGCGTACGTACGCTTGGGTGACGGGCCTGCCCGGCGCGCTATGGCGGCAGCACGTTGGCCAGCTCCAGCAAAGCGTTGTAGCGCAATGACTTGTGCTAGCACCGTGGCATGCTTGCACAAGATCTAGTGCCTGTACGCACCGCAGCCCGAAGATAAGGCCATTCGCTTTACATGCTGCGAATTCAAGCTAGACTTCGCCCGACTTTTGACTCCCTTACATCGACACAGGCACCGTTTACAAAGGATTACGACGAGGCAACATACTCCGGCGTTGCGCCCAGGAAGGGCGCGCTATCACGGCTCAAGCATTCCCACCCAACCTTGCCGTTTGTCAGGGACGATGAAAGGCGACCGCCCCCCCGTGGCTGTCGTGTTCGATCGACCCTCTCCCATGGCACGCCCGCGTTATGCGGATACAGGAAGCTGACGGCGTGACGCGCACCACCCGCTTCCAAGACCCTCTGCCAGAAGCCTCGCGAAGAAGTGTCAGGGAATTTGGGACACTTATTGTGTCGGAAAAAGGGAGTTATTGATGACGACCAAACCGATCATCGGGATCAACGCGGATTACCGAGCTGCTCGCAAGGATGCACCAGCTTTCTCGTATCTGTGTGAAGGTTACTACGAGTGCATTATGGAGGCCGGCGGTATTCCCGTTGTGCTGCCACCCCTGCGCGAAGAGGAGGACTTATCGCACGTTCTCGATTCAGTGGATGGGTTTCTCATGATTGGGGGCCAAGATTTGGATCCGCGTCGCGATGGATTCATGCTGCATCCGACCGTGCGTGCGATGGAAGAAAAGCGAGAGTTGTTTGATCGGCGGATTATGCGTCTGATCACCGACAAGCGAATTCCCGTGTTCGGCATCGGCGTCGGCATGCAGTTGCTCAACGTTTCGCAGGGCGGCAATCTCTTCCTCCATATTCCAGAAGACCTTCCCAATGCGATACCGCACAAGGATCTGCACGACGCTGGTCACCGCCACGGCCTCGACGTGACGCCGGATTCGTTGATGGACCGCGTCTACGGTGACGGTGAAATTCGCGTCAATAGCATGCACCACATGGCGGTCGATGAAGTTGCGCCAGGTTTCGTGGTGACCGCGCGGTGCCCTGATGGCGTCGTTGAGGCCATTGAAAGCGAAATTGAAGGCTGGTTTGCGCTCGGCACCCAGTTCCACCCGGAGGCTGATTCGTCCTCGGCGCTCGACGTGCGAATCTTCGAGGAGTTTATTGAAGGCATCACGTCGCCCAAGACCGAAATGCAATTTGCGGCGGCTTAGTTGTCCAGCCGCAATCGCTCAGAAACATCGATACCCATCGAACGCAGATCCCCCCTTCGCGTTCGGTGGGTTTTTTTGTTCTTGGCGCCGCGATTCGCGAACATCCGCACTCGGCCGTACCGGCACTTGCTTCTCAGCGGTTGAGCCCTGCCAGCAACCAGCCATCCAATGGCGGGCTCCCGCCAGGCAATCTGGCGGTGGGCCGGAAACGTTGGTGTGGCGAGGCGTTACCTCGCAGCGTGTCGCGGTCCATTCAGGGTTCGATGGTTGTGCCTAACACGTCCAGCAGTGCGCGAATCCATGCGGGATGGGCTGGCCAGGCGGGGGCTGTTACGAGGTTGCCATCCACATGCGCGTTATCGAACGTTTCGCTGGGGGGAATGAACGTGCCGCCACCACCCTCGATTTCAGGACGCACCGCCGGGTAAGCGCTGCACGCTTTTCCCTTGACGACCCCTGCGGCAGTGAGGATCTGCGGGCCGTGGCAAATGGCTGCGATCGGCTTCTCGGCGGCCGAAAAATGCCGCACGATTTCCAGCACGCGAGCGTCAAGTCGGAGGTATTCCGGAGCCCGACCTCCGGGGATGACGAGGGCGTCGTAGGTTGCAGGGTCGACCTCGTCAAAGGTGGCATTGAGCGTAAAGTTGTGGCCCCGTTTCTCACTGTACGTTTGGTCGCCCTCGAAATCGTGGATCGCTGTGGCAATTTGATCCCCCGCTTGTTTGCCAGGGCAAACGGCATGCACGCTGTGCCCGACCATCAGGAGCATTTGATAGGGGACCATGACTTCGTAGTCCTCGACGAAATCACCAACCATCATCAGGATTGTCTTCTTGGCCATCGGTCGTCTTTACCCCGTATTGGTTTGTGCTAAAGGGTCACCGAATGACCCGGCGAGTTCACGGTCAGCTCTTGCTAGCATGTCTAGGATTTTAGGGGCCGTTGGAGTTCGATGGGAGGGGTGCACGGCCGGTGCGGTGTCGTTATTGCGTGGCGGGGGTATCGCGCGGCGACATCGATCGACGTGTCGCAGGCGGCGCCGGACGGATAGCGGGCAACGCTAGCACGGCCGCTGCCGCTTTTCTCACAAGATCGGGCCGCCGATGCGCCGAAAGAAACGGAGAAGAAACGGCCGCGCAGAGAAATCGCCCGCCAGACCAATGATTGAGTGCTGATGGTAGCCCGAGTTCATCTCCTTCTTTGTGCTTGCTTGCTGGCCACCGCTCTTGCTTCGCCCGCGCTGGGCGAAACCGTCATGCGGGTCGATCTACGTCAATCGCGACAAGCCGACCCGATTCAACGGTATGTGGTGTTATGTTCGCGAAAGTCGGAGCCGTGGGGTACCGGGCACTCGTTTGTCGTGTGGGTCACGCACAACCAGCGAACCAACCAGACGGATTCGAAGGGGT